>DNGJ01000513.1:8654-26192 GCA_003486305.1 Cyanobacteria bacterium UBA11371 | reverse complement strand
AACAGATAACATTAATATTGCCGTGCCCTACGCGACGCCGAAATTGACGCAGTTTTGATTACGGGTGATTTAACAAAGGTAATATGAGTAGGAAAAATCTAGTTGCGATCGCTCTATTATTCAGCCTCTGCACCGCGTCTCCAGCTTTCGCCGAAACAGCCTATCAACGGTGGCTGAGAATGGCTGTTGCTGCTAGAAGTAGAGGTAACTACGATGCAGCTTTAACTTATTATCAACGCGCCGCCGATGAAAGTCCCAATGGCCCAAACGATCCTGATATTAATACAGCAATCTTTGAAGTTTTGACAGAAAGATTGCAAAGCTTTCAAACTACTGCTCCCAACTATGTAAGATATATCAGAATTGCTGACGAAGCTTACTATAACGGCGAATACGATACGGCGATTCAAAACTATAGAATGGCTTTAAGACAACGACCGCGCGATCGCTATGCTACCATACGCATTCAACAAGCAGAATGCATCAAGAAAAATAGACCCGCTACGGGTTCCCAATTTAGAGTCATGTGTCCTAGATTTTAACCGGGAAATTTTTCTTCTCCCTCAGAGAGGAATTTGGAATCAATCTTAGGGACGATGTGAAAAAATTTAAAATGCATTAATTTGCTTATAAGTCAAGAAATGGAGTTGCGGTATGAAGCGAATTATTGCAGGTTTTATGTTAGCGATCGCATTGTTTTTTAGCTGGGGTCAAATTGCCGTTGCTAAAGCTTTAACCCCTGAAGCAGAGTCTTATCAAGTAGAACCTGATTATGCGGGTAAGGGAATGGTGGAAACTGTCAAGGAAAAAATTGAAGCAGCGACCGAAAATGTGGTAGAAAAGCTCAACTTAAACGAACCACTTCCGGAAAGTACAAAAGAGTTTTTGGGTGATGTAGAATCTAAAGTCGATGAGACTGTTGAGCCAATTACTGGAGATCGAGGTTATTACAAAGAAAATCAATAACTCAAGTTGCTAGTTAGAATCATAATTGGTTGGTAAATCGCCAGCTTGCTAATGGCTAATGGCTCATAGCTAATGCCACTAAAAATATTATATTAGCAAGCTGGCAAATTAGGTTAAGACATTGCTTGAGAAAAACGCTTGTTTATTTCATCCCAATTGAGTACATTCCACCAAGCATTTAGATAATCAGCGCGGCGGTTTTGATATTTAAGATAATAGGCATGTTCCCAAACATCGTTGCCCATAATCGGATAATTGCCTTCCATGAAAGGACTATCTTGGTTAGCGGTACTCGTGACTTGTAGCTTACCATCTTTAGTGCGAACTAACCAAACCCAACCGCTACCGAAACGCTTGGTTCCTGCTTCGTTAAACTGTTGCTTGAAGTTGTCAAAACTGCCAAAAGTTTTTTGGATGGCAGATGCGATCGCAGCAGTAGGTTCTCCACCCCCATTGGGTTTCATAATACTCCAAAACATGCTGTGGTTATCGTGTCCGCCGCCATTGTTTCGCACCGTGGTGCGAATATCTTCTGGTACGGTATTGATATCCCCTAGCAGTGTTTTGAGACTCTTGGTTTTGAGTTGGGGATATTTGGCGATCGCGGCGTTCAAATTGGTAACATAAGCCGCATGATGTTTATCGTGGTGAATCTGCATCGTCCGCGCATCAATATGCGGTTCTAACGCATCGTAGGCGTAGGGTAACGGCGGTAGTTCGACGTAATTAGTTGTGTTTTGCGCTACATCCGTCCCGCCTGAATTATCTCCAGACGCTTTGCAAGCACCGACAGTGACTGCACCGACACTCGCTCCCAATAAATATACAAAACTGCGGCGTGTAAGAGTCATATTTGGGGAAATTAGTAAGTTTGTGGGCAATTCTCCATTGTTGCAGGGTTTTGGGATCTCAAATTTATTCTTGAGATAAACGTTTAACTTGTTCGCCGCCTAACATTTGATGCGCTTGTTCGAGAAAAGCGGGTATTTTATCGGCGTGGGGACTTTTAGCAAGACAGTGGCGCAAGTTTAATTGTTTGACTCTCTCTGCTTTTTCACCTGGGAACCAGTGACCAGCATTACCCAGCAAGTTGTAGCGCATTTTGGCATAGTCGTACATATCGTAAGCCAAAGCCAGATTTCTCAGCCACAAGATCGCGGGTATATTTATATTACCGGGAGTGCGATCGCAGCTAGGTAACCCTACTTGCCAGGTTTTTACCCAATCTTCCCCCAAACACCGGATCGCTTCTTCCTCTAACCTTGCCAAAATAGAGGGTAAAATTTCATCTGCTTTGTCTAATAATTCCAAAGTTTTCAGGTGTTCGTCAAAATCCGTCGGTCGCGCCGCCCCTATACTCAAAGTATGTACTTGGGGATGGCTCAAACAAAATAAGTCATTGAACACCATCGGACTCAGAGGATAGCACAGATCCACCAACTTTTGCGGCGGTTTATACAGCATTCCGCCTTTATCCGAAGGACTGATAATAAACACCCCCATGTCGTGGCGTCTTGCTGCTTCGATTGCCGACCAATTAATTTGGTTAATGTAATACCAGTGCAAATTTACGTAGTCGAACTGGTTTGTTTCGATCGCCTGCACGATTACATCGGTAGGGGCGTGGGTAGAAAAGCCGATAAACCGGACTTTTCCTTGCGATCGCCACTTCTGCGCCATCTCCTGACACCGGCTGCTATCTTCCAACAATTCGGTATTATTTATGCCATGAATGCTCAGTAAATCTACGTAATCGAGTTGGAGATTAGCGAGAGATTGGTCAAAATTGCGCTGAAAATCTTTGGGGTCAGCAAAGGGGACAATTTTAGTTTGGACGATGATGCGATCGCGCTCTAACTTCGGTAAAATTCTTCCCAGTTGCATCTCGGAAGTGCCATAACCGCGCGCAGTTTCGATGTGATTGATGCCGACTTCAATAGCGCGACGGATAGTTGCTTCCAAATTGTTTTGATTATCCCGTGGAATTTGCCATCCTGGGACATCCTGCCATTTAAATTGATATCGCATACCGCCGCAGGAAAAGACGGGCATTTGCAATTCTGTGCGTCCAAAGCGTCGATACTGCATGATTCGCTATTGAGTGACTTATGGCAATGGTAATTGGTAATTGGTAATTGGTAATTGGATGAAAAGGATTGTGGATTCAATACAATTACCCATTACCTATTACCTATTACCAGTGTCCAGTCAGAAACCGGGTTTGTCCAGAGATTTCTGCCTGTCAAACCCAGGATTTTTCTGAGAAACCGGGTTTCTTTGGCTCGATTTCACTAGCAACTTAGGTTAATAGTTAACTACGGCTGCAAAAATGGCATTTGGCTCAACGACAACGCGCCTGGGATAGGAGAGAAGTCAGACTCAAATGCACCGATATCAATTCTGCCACCTCGGATGCGAGCAAATCCCATCCCCCGCTGATCTGTTTCTGGTGGAGACGTAAAGTTAGGATCGCCTGCATTAATCGCCGGACTGCCTTGAATAAGTGCCATTGTCTGCGTAATACCACCATTATCTTGCAACGCGCCAAGGTTGGCAGCAACATTGAGGATATTGCCAGTAATATCGCCAGTGATGACAGCGGTAGAGGCATTGCCAATCAGGTTGTAACCTTGTGATGTAAGGATGCCACCGAAATCAGGGCCATTCGATGCGATATTACCAGCGATTAAGGTGTTTTTGGCAGTCACCGTACCTCCTAAATTAAAGACACCAGCGCCTTCGGTTCCACTGTTACCGGAGATGGTGCTGTTAGTAAGATTAACCCTGCTGTTGTTGGCATTAAAAATGCCAGCGCCCTTACCGCTATCGATATTCGCGGGGTCAAATGTCACGTAGTTGCCAAAGATAGTGCTGTTGGTAATATTTAACGTGGCGCCAAAATTATTATGAATGCCTCTATTAAGACTGGCTGGATTGCCAGAGAGAAGGCTGTTAGCGATGCTGAATGTACCGCCGAAATTTGAGATGCTGCTACCAAAAAAGTTTGGCGCGTTGTTAGTGGAAATAGTGGTGTTAGTGACACTGACTCTGCCACCTTGATTGAGGATGCCGCTACCAGTGCGTGCTGCCATGTTGCCCGAGAAGTTGCTATTAGTAACGCTGACTGTGCCGCCAAGGTTAAGTATGCCACCACCTTGATTGTTTGCTATGTTGCCCGAGAAGTTGGTGTTAGCGACGGTAATTGTGCCGCCAAGGTTGAGAATGCCGCCACCATCGTTGGCGCGACCATTGGCAATATTTAAGTTAGAAAAAGCAGCATTGACGTTGTTACCAACGGTAAAAATCCGGTACTCTCCCCCCGTATCCCGTCGCACAGTTAGGATGTTTGCGCCAGAGCCATCAATCGTGGTGTTATTAGCGTTAGCACCGCTAATTTCTGGCAGCGCCGCTGTGAGATTAATTGTTCCCGATGCGCCTGCACCGGCGAAAGTAATTTTATCAGCACCGGGGAGTGCGATCGCATTCAACATCGCTTGTCGCAATGACCCTTCTCGCAGCGCATAATTATCTACAGAATCATTGGTATTAATCGCCACCGTATCGTTAGCAGCAATAGTTACCGTCGCGTGATTATTTGTCCCATCAATCGTGTAACTTCCAGATGCCAAATTTAATTTCAGCGTCTCATCCGCCTCGGCATGTTCGTCATCAAAAGGCGTGAGAGTCACATCGACAAAAGATTCACCAGCAGGAATAATTAAACTGCGATTTGCACCCGTACCAGAAATAGTACCCCCACCACTAACGCTGAAATCATAATCGACGCCAAAAGCACCACCCGCATTACTGGTAACAGTACTGCTGCCATCAATGGTCAGATTTACTATTAAATCATTCCCCGTATTACCAGTGCGCGTAATGCGATAATTTCCGGTATTCCCGCCTACTTCTGCTGCTTCTATATCTGTGGCGGTGATGCTAATTGTTGGCAGAGGTTCAACCGTTCCCGAAATTGGAAAATCAAACGTACTTTCATCGCTGTCGTTATTAGTAAATAGTAGCGTGCCATTAAAACTGCCAGCATTACTAGCATCAAGTTGGACTTCAAAGCTAGCACTACCACCAGGAGCAATACTGCTAGTCAGCGTTCCTAACCAACTGAAACCAGCGGGCAAATTGCGGTCTAAGAGGTTTAAAGTTTCAGAACCTATATTCCTCACCGTGAAGGTTTTAGTAATGGCTTTGCCAATATTAGTAATGCCGAAATCGATCGCTGTGTTTGTGCCATCGGGAATATTGTTTTTGCCATCTAAAACTTCAATTTCTGGCACTGGAACGTCAGTTACCGTACCTTCAAGCGCAAAATCAAAAGGATTTTCATCGCTATCGTTGTTGCCAAATGACAATGTACCGCTGCGGGTTCCAGCCGCACTGGTATCGAGTTTGACTGAGAAAGTTGTTTGCGTCCCCGACGCTAAAGTCAAACTGGTAAAACCACTCGCCAAACTAAAGCCATTCGGTAAATTAATCGTACTCAGGTTGAGGTCAGCAGTCCCGGTATTCTTGACAGTAAATGTTTTGGTAATCTCTTTGCCAACTGTAGTGGTGCCGAAGTTAACAGAACCATTACCAGCGGCAATGTTAGCTTCTGCGTCTAATACCTCAATTTCTGGTTCGTTAACAGCAATGTCATCGTTAACAATCGTATAAGTTGTTGTTTGCTGAGTTCCTAAGCTTGCCCCACCTGTGGGGTTGATTAATTTCAAATTAATCGTATCGTCGCCTTCGGTAATCGTATCCCCAAGAATTGGCAGTTCGACATCCTTGGAGGTTTCCCCAGGGTTAAAGGTAATAGTAATCGGCAAATTGTTAGTAAAATCGTTGGGAGTTGCCGTGCTACCTTCACCGAGTTGCAGTTGCACGGTGACAATGCGATCGCTCGCACCCGCCAGTTGAATTGTGGCAACAATTTTATTCGTCGTGTCGCTATTTCCTTCCAAATCGCTATAGTTAGCAGAAGTAAACGATAAAGTACCTGGGGTTGGTGTTGGTTGGATGTCGTTATCTAAAATTGTCAGAACGGCAGTATTTTGCGTTCCAATTGTGACACCGCCTGTAGGGGAATCCAAGATTAAATTAACCGTTTCATTCCCCTCAACTTCTAAATCGTTAAAGATAGGAACCGTGACGGTTTTGGGGGATGTGTCTCCAGAAGCCCAATTAACTGTAATAAAACTATTGTCGTAATCTTTGGGCGCAGCTAAAGGAGTAGCACCCCCTATTGCACTGCCTCCGTTGAGGCGTACCTGTACTGCGATCGCACCGCTACTCCCATCTGTACGGGTAATAGTCACCGCAGCAATTGGCGTGCCATCTTCATTAATACCGAACGTAGGGGCGCTAAATTGTAAAATGCCGTTTGAAGGTGGTGTAATTACCTCTGGAATCAAAGCAGATTTGGGTGCGGTAAAAATGCTGGCGTTAATTCCTTTGACAATTGCTAAATATTCGCCGGTCAATTTATCCTGAATAATTGTATTGCCAGTATTTGTGCCGCTACCGTTAAAAATATTCAGGTCTTCAAAAGTCAAACCGCCAATTAATTCGAGCGAGTCTTGACTGATGTTAAAGTCTGCAATGCTGTCGGCGTCGGCAATATTTAAACCGCCTGTGGTGCGAAAACCGGGAACGTCAAAACGCCTACCGATGACAAAAGAGTCGTTTCCTTCGCCGCCGTTTAGTGTATCTGCACCCAAGTCACCATAAATTATGTCGTTACCGGCGTCGCCAAATAACAAATCGTTGTCTTGACCTCCCCGGATTAAATCGTTCCCATCCCCGCCAAAGACAGTATCATCGCCTTTGTTAGCGGATAACAGATCGTCTCGCGAGCCACCAAATAGCTGGTCGTTTCCTCCTAGCCCAAACAGGGTATCGTTCCCCAATTCACCATAAAGCAAATCGTTGCCATTTCCGGTAAAATTGGCTTCCGCTCCGGTATCGCCAAATAACAAGTCATTCCCATCACCGCCAAATGCTGTATCGTTTCCCCTGTCGCCGTGGAGCGTGTCGTTACCGGCGTCGCCAAATAGCTGGTCGTTGTCTTTACCTCCCCGTACCCAATCGTCTCCGTCACCACCAGCGACAGTATCTTGATTTTGGTTACCGTTGAGGAGGTCATCTCCAGAGTCACCATTGAGCAGGTCATTTCCTTCGCGACCAAAAATGGTATCGTTGCCTGCAAATCCTCTCAGGGTGTCGGCATCGGCTGTACCATCTAAAAAATCGGTATCTATAGTTCCGTTAAAGATAGACATTTTTGCGGACTTCCACGGTCAGGATTGTGAGGTGCAATCAAAAGATGGCATCTCTATTCAGTAAAAACCCCTAAAATGTAATAATACTTTACAAATTGAGCGGTTGTGGTGGGCGTTGCTCAGTAAAATTACCGAAGTGCGATTCGGTAGCGTCGCCGCGTCTCCCCCTCGACCCGTCGTCCTAACGGTTGCACAAGCTTAAATTTCCCTGACTGGAGGGTTTACCATCAGAAACCCATCCTTGTCTTGGAGAAGTAATAGCAATCCAATTTTCCCCATCGGCTTCTACAATTGAAGCCGGAAAACTATTAGGTCTAACCGTGCGATTGTTGGCAACTCTTCCCAATGCTCTAGAATTATTTCTAGCTTCGGAGCGAATAGCTAAACCACTGGGGGAATTGACCCGGAGACAATTAACATTTTCTAAGCCTGATTTAATTGCAGTGCTATCAAAAGTATGAAGCATACGCCCGTTAGCCCAACAGCTATATTCTACTTTTCCCGTGCCAATTCGCTCGACTGAATTACTCAGCCTAAACCAATAGCTAATGGGCGAATTAGCAACAGTTGTATTTGTATTACAAGCGTTTTCAAAGTCTAAATATCCTCCCAATTCGATATTAGAAAATCCCGCATCGAATCCGGTTTTTTCTATTTCTGAATTGGGCCGCCATAAACTCCAGCCTTGTTCTTGTCGCGGCGGGGAACCATTAGGATTTGTTTCGCTAGCTTGTACGGATACGGTTGTTAAGAAGGCTAAAGAGTAAATAATTTGCTTTTTCATGGATAATACAATTTTCATATTATGTTTGGTTGCTGCGTTATCGCGGTGGGGGCGGGTTTATTTTAGTTATCTGTTACTACAATTTATCAATAATATCATGTCCTTAAGATTACCCATAATCAGACGCCGGGACACGGCACGATTAACGTTATCTGTGTCTCTGATATCTATGATGCCGTGTCCCTACGCAACTCGCGGGGGGGGCGGGTTTATAAATATCATAGGCTTGGTTTCAAAGGTTTTGGGTAAAACCCACACCGTAAACATTATTAACGATAGGATTTTGATCGTAGCGGACTCGATATCATTGCTCAAAAAATCGGGTTTTTTAGATAATACCTTTGCCAATTTTCTGCAACGCCCACGCCCACAAGAAGAAAGCATCTTGCTCACAAACAGAGCAACACCTACGTGGGCTTGAAACTATTACAGCGCTTGTCTTGCGGGCTTTGAATGCAATAGCGACACCCTTAAGGGTGTCGGATTTTGGCTGGGTTCAAATTAGGGAATCTGGCGCACGTTGGCTTGTCCGTCTATGACTTCGCCGACTAAAACTAAGTTGGTGACGCCAACAAATAAGCCGTTTTCTAATACGCCGGGAATATTATTCAAGGTTTTTTCTAACCCAGCGGGGTCGTCGATGTTGTCAAATTTGGCATCGATTACCATATTGCCTTGATCGGTAATTACTGGCCCAGCTTTTTTGACGCCCATTCGCAGTTCTGGTTTTCCGCCTAATTTTTCAATTGCACGCATGACGGGTGCATAAGCTAATGGTAAAACTTCGACGGGAACGGCAAAAACCGAACCGAGTTTGTCTACCAATTTAGAGCTATCTACGACAACGATAAACTGGTCAGCCAAACAATCTACTATTTTTTCGCGGGTGTGGGCGGCGCCGCCTCCTTTGATTAAATTGAGTTGGGGGTCTACTTCATCTGCGCCATCGATGGCAATATCGATATGGTCAACAACATCGAGAGTCGTTAAGGGAATCCCGTATTGTCTCGCCAAGACTTCTGCTTGAAACGAGGTCGGGATGCCTATAATGTCTTTTAATTCCCCAGATTTGAGACGTTCACCTATGTACTGAATCGCATAGGCGGTGGTTGACCCGGTTCCTAGCCCCACTATAGAACCAGATTGCACGCGATCGCTCGCGGCTTTGCCAACTTGTTGCTTCATCAATGTGGAGGGGTTGACTTCTGCGCTCATTTAATCACTCCTGTTGCGGTACGATCGCGGTCTATAGGCTACGATGACGAAAGGTTGTCGTTCATCTTGCGCTGCCTAAGTTAGTCTACTATTTGACCGCCCCTTGCTATGAACCAAGATCGAGATTTTTCCGAATTTTCCTACTCTAGTCTGACTCCAGAGCAACGCCAAGCACAATTGGTTGATGAAAATGTGCCCGTTGCTTTGAAAGCGCTGTTGCTGTTTCACGAAGCTTTACACTTGGCAAATTCGGGCAATTATGAGTTAGCGATCGCACTCTACAATCGCTCTCTAGAATTCATCCCCGACGCTTTTGAGGTTTGGTATCATAAGGGCGTTGCTTTGTCTAATTTATGCCGGTATCAAGATGCGATCGCAGCTTACGATAAAGCGATTGATTGGAAACCAGACTACTACGAAGCTTTGACCGAAAAAGGCTATTGTTTGAGTATTTTAGCTCGCCACCAAGAAGGTTTAACTTGTTGCGACCAAGCGATTAAAATTAATCCCGATTATTATAAATCTTGGTGCGATCGCGCTTACATTCTCCGACAATTAAACCGCCGCAAACAAGCCTTTTCTAGCTGCGATAAAGCTTTAGAACTTAATCCGGATAGCCACGAAGCTTGGAACGTTCGCGGTTTACTATCAAATCGCCCTCAAGCAGGACTGGCTTGCTTTGAAAAAGCTTTAGACATTCAACCCGATTATGCCAGATCGTGGTATAATCGCGGACTATTATTATTGCGGTTAGGCCAGAAGGAAACAGCACTTTCTTGTTTTGAAAAGGCATTAGAAATTAAACCCAATTCCCAAGAATTTTGGCATCCTCAAGCTTGGTATGCGCGGGGTTATATGCTCGTTAAGTTCAGACGATACGAGGAAGCGATCGCTTGCTTTGAAAAAGCCTTGTCACTCCAACCCGACTATGGAACCGCTGCTTTCTACAAACTAATTATTTTAATCCTAAGCGGAAAATTTTTCAACCACATTGCTGAGCCAAGGAAAAGACGCAACCTGTTGCAGGACTTTAAGACAATTTTATATTCTATCAAATACCTTTTAATCGGATTTTTGGCTATTATTATTATTAATACATATGCCAAAGGGGCTGGGATGATGGTGTTGCAAGAAACATTATCTGTAGTCTTTTCTGTGGGAATTCTTTGCTTATTTATTTGGGAACTCTGGCTAAACAGAAACAACTTAAAGTTTGTTTGGCAAATTTATAAAAGGGGAATTATTACTTACATCCGAGCATTTACAATACTGATTATCACCCTCACTACATTTGTAGCAGTAGATTCTGTGGTGCCTCCATTTATGGAGTGGGGATGGGCGAGCGCAGTTTTTGGTAATTCAGGTAATTTAGTATTTCAACCAATCACAACAGTTCAGAAGATTAAACCACCCCAAGAGGTAGAGACACCTAAAACAGCACCACCGTTGAAGACAGAAAAATCGACCAAAGTCCAACCTGTAAAAGAAGCTACCCAAAATAAAAAAGCCCTAGAAGTTAACATTGACTATTCGCTAATTATTACAGGCGGAATTTGGATAGTTTTAATGTTACTCGTTCCATTTTGGGCTAACTTTGAAGAAAAAATATTTCGCCAAGGAGCTAACACCTGGAAGCAAATACTAATACGTTCGACGCAATTTGGCTTAGTCCACATTTTAGTAGGAATTCCAATTTTCGCCGGATTTGTACTGATCCTTCCCGGATTTTTATTTGCTTGTCGTTATAAATACATCCACGACAAGAAGTTCAAAGAAACCAACGATGAAAAAATAGCGGAAGAAGCAGGAGTAGAAGCAAGCACAGCAGATCATGCGATCTACAACGCAATTTTAATTACCTTTGTTGTAGCAGCAATGGTATTGTAAAAGAGGTAATGGGTAATGGGTCATGGGTAATTGGTAATCGACGCAATATCAAATACGCCAGCAAACAATCTCTATCTACCTCCTCTTCTTGGCGTACTTGGCGTCTACCCTACGGGAAGCCGAAGAAAGCGTCTATGGCGGTTCAATAAAAAAAAGATCGCAATCGAAGCATAGTAAGGTAAAATAAACACCAGCGGTAAAATTGACAGCAGATGAATCCCTCAGCTAAAACCTACATTGAAACAGGTAACACCCTAAAAGAGCAAGGCAAATTGGATCAAGCGATCGCGAATTACCAACAAGCACTGAAAATAGAACCAAACAACGGCTTAGCATACAACCAAATGGGAGAAATTTATGTGCAGCAAGGGAAATTAGATGCAGCGATCGCAGCGTGCCAAAATGCAATAAAAATACAACCAAATTTAGCCGCAGCTTACAAAAATTTGGGCAATGCTTTGCAAGCAGGAGGCAAAATTGACGAAGCAATTAGATCATACAGCAAAGCAGTAGAAATCGATCCGCAATTTGCCGAAGCATACGCCAATCTTGGGAGTATGCTGGGAATGCAGGGACAAATGGAAAAAGCGATCGCTTATTTCCAAAAAGCGCTGGAAATCAAACCGAACATAGCCGCAGTACACTGGAATTTGGGAAACGCTTTAAACAAAGTAAAGCGAATTTCTGAAGCGATCGCATGTTGGCGAAGAGCAGCAGAATACAACCCACAACAGTTTAGCGCCGAAGCAATCAACGATCGGGGATCGATGTGCGCGCAAGCGGGAAAATTTGCCGAAGCGATGGACAACTACCAACGGGCGATTCAAATCAAACCCGAGTTTGCCTTAGCTTATCTTAACTTGGGAACAGTGCTACAGAAACAAGGCAAATTAGATGATGCGATCGCGCAATTTAACAAAGTGCTGGAATTGAAACCCGACTGCATAGAAGCTTACGGAAAATTAGGAAACCTGCTGATTGGGCGAGAAAAATTTGATGAAGCGATCGCGCAATACCAGAAAGTAATTCAAATACAACCAGATGCTGTCGAAGCTCATTTTAACTTCGGAACGGCGCTGCTAGAACAAGGGAAAATATATCAAGCGATCGCAGCTTTCCAAAAAGTGCTTGAACTGCAACCAAACAATGCAGAAGCTTATAGTAACCTGGGGGTCGCACTGTATCGACAATTTAAACAATCAGACCGACGCAACATAAATCAGTTCGACGCCGCCTTCAACAACTTTCAAAAAGCAATAGAAATAAACCCCAACCTTTTAGCCGCCCATCTCGGCATATCTGAATTAATTAATAACTCGATTATACTTCTCAGCCATAATTCTTTAGCTCATTTAAGAAAAGCCGCCGAAACTCATCTGCAAAATTGTGGCGAAACCGCCAAAATAATAGCTACCACCACATTTATCAACGTTTATCTTAAATCAGCCTTGCATCAAATCGCCCAAGAGAAATTTTTAGAAATAGAACCATTAATTTATAACGCCGAATTAAGCGAACCAGAAATAACCAGCCTCTATGCCCATTTATTATTTAACCTCAACTACTTGCGCGATGATAGAGCCGCAAATAGTAAACTATCCAAATACATTGGCGAACGATATGCAGAACTGATTGCTAAAGCCTACTCACCAATTAATTTACCCCAAAATCCTCGCCCAGATCGGTTAAAAATAGGCATTCTTTCCGCGCATTTTCGCAGACATTCAGTAAGTTGGTGCAGTGGCGATATCATCCAAGAACTATCCAAACTGACGCCTCATTTATATTTGTATTCTACCAGCCAATATCAACCCGACGACCGAACCCAGCTATTTGAAAAGGTCGCAAAAAAGTTTTACAAACCGAGTAAATTTACCAATGGAAACGCAGACCCAAAAGAAATAATCGAGCAAATATTGCAAGATGAATTAGATGTGCTGATTGAACTCGACTCAATAACCATCCCGCTGCAAGTCGATATTATCTATCAACAACCCGCGCGCCTGTGCTTATCTTGGTTAGGATTTGAAGCGCCGTTTACCTCAGAGAAAAATTACTTTCTTGGCGACGCGCACACCGAACCAGAAAAAGTAGAAGAATACTACCGCGAACAGTTAATTCGGATGCCAGATTCATTCGTCGCCGTAGGGGGATTTGAATGCTTACCAGTAGATAGAAAAAATGCCAGAAGGGGATTAAGAATAGCAGAAGATCAAGTTATTTACCTCTGCGTTTCGCCCGCGTATAAACTCAATGCAGAATTAATAAAAGCGCAGGTGCAAATCCTGAAGCAAGTCCCCGATAGCGTATTAATTTATAAAGGTCATACAGGGGATATAGAAATAATTCAAGCAGCATACAAAAAAGAATGCGAAGCCATCGGAGTTGGGTTACACAGAGTTAAATATTTATTAGTAACAAAAACCGAAGAAGAGCATCGCACAAACTATAAAATCGCCGATATCTTACTAGATTCCTATCCTTATAATGGAGGAACGCACAATCTAGAAGCATTGTGGTTTAATCTGCCAATCGTAACGAGATCCGGCGAACAATATCTGTCGCGCATGGGGTATTCTTTCTTGCAAACATTGGGTATTTCAGCAGGAATTGCTAACAGTTGGGAGGAGTATATAGACTGGGGAGTTAAACTAGGTAAAGACAGGGAATTAAGACAAAAAATCCAACAGCAGTTAGTAGAATCCAAACAACCAGAAACATTATCCCCCTTGTGGAATCCGAAAAAATTTGCCCAAGATATGTATGAAATGCTGGAAAAGCTTTTAAAATAGGTAATGGGTAATAGGTAATACAAAACCAATTAGCAATTAGCAATTAGCAATTAGCAATTAGCAATGCTCGACCAACAACATCCACTTTATAGCAGCGATCGCGCAATCGTTGATAAAATAATTCAAGAAGGCCAGAGCGATTATAACCTAGCCGAATTAGCGCGTTTAAAAATTCGTTATAACGGCTTTCCCGGCGCTAGAGACATCCAAGCAGACTTAGAAAAACTGCTGCAACAATGGGAATTAACCGAAGCAGAATTATACCAAAAAACGCGCCAAATTCATGCAAACAGCCGGATTTACCAAGTCCGCTCAAACAAAAAAGAAAAAGAAGACTGGAGTTAACATTTACTCTCTCTTATTTTCTCTTTCTCTGGGTTCTCCGTGCCTCTGTGGTTCGTTAAAAAGATCCACAACCGAAATTTTATCCATTTCAAACGTACTTGGCAATTGGGGAGTATTCATATTTGCCGCCTCAGCCATTGGCGTTAAAAACCTAGCAACCTCAACTTGTTCCTGTAATTGATTCGTAGAAGACACTAAATTGCTCAATCCATTAATCAGATTGCGAAGATTATTGCGGAAAGCCGGATCGCCCGTCAAATCATCCAAATCCGAGGTAATTTTTTGGGCATTTTGAAACGTTACTCTAGCCGAATCTAAAGTTTGTTGCAACACCAACAAAGTGAAGGGATTATTAAGCGCCCCCGTCAGATCGCGTAAATTCGCCGAAGTTTGAGCCGCATTAGCAGATAAAGTTTCTAAATTCTTGATTAACTCTCCTTGAGCAATGCGATTAATAGCCGGATTCAGATTGCTAACTACCGTGCGAAGTTCGGCACTTGTTTTGCTCAAATTATCTAAAGTAGCAACAAGAGAAGCTTGGTTATTTGTAACTAAATTATTGATATTTGTCGCTAAACTTCCAACTTGCCCCGCCGTGACGCCCAATTGATCCGCAGTCGTAGCAAATCGATCCACAGCAACACCAACTCGCTGCACAGTGCGATCGGCATTGTTACCAACTCGCTCAAAACTTGTGCCGACTCGTACCACAGTGCGATCGGCATTGTTACCAACTCGCTCAAAAGTTGTACCGACTCGATCTAGCGTTCGATTTGCATTAGCACTAATCCGATCGATATCGCGAGAAAGTTGATTAGCAGTGCGATTTGCAGTTGCAGTAAGCAGATCCATATTGCGGTTAAATCGATCCGCAGTACGATTCGCCGTCGTGCCAATTTGATTCGCAGTGAGCGCAAATTGATCGGCAGTGCGATTCGCCGTCACACTAATTTGATTAGCAGTAACCGCAAATTGGTCAACAGTTCGATTTAATTTATCGGCAGTCGGGCCAAATTTTTCCGCCGTTCGACCAATTGTATTGGCAGCAGCAGATACGCTAGTAAGTTGTTGCCTTGCCGTTACCGTAAAACTAGAAAGATCGCGAGAAAGTTGAGTAATTGACTGCGCCGCCAACGATGTATTTTGAATTGCAGAATTGATGTTGGCATAAAACTTTTCGTCGGTGTAGAGGCGAAGAAATTCATCGAGACTAAAGCCAACTTTGCCTTTAATGCTGTCGTTATTACAAAGAATCAGATTGCGGTCTTTGCAATTAGGATCTAAAGGGTTAACGCCTTGAATGCTAGCAGATGCGGTTTCTATAGGGACAATATCAATTGCATTTTGACCGATGAAACCAGATTGATTGACTTCAACTCTGACGTTGCGCGGTATAATCAAGCCGGGTTCTGTAATTTTAATCTCAACATTCACTTTATCGGTTCCGGGTTTAATAGCAGTAACTTGACCAACTTTGACACCGCGATACCTTACAGGCGTCCCAATTTGCATCCCCGCTGCATTATCAAATTCAACGATCGCTTGATAACCGCGATCGCCAAAATAAGCTTGTCGCAGCCATACGCTCATCGCCGCAAACAAACCAATTCCCAACAGAAAGAACAACCCAACCGAACCTTCTCTCACCGTGCGCGATCGCATACTTCCTCCTTTAATTTTAGATTTTAGATTTAATCCAAAATCAACTAACCAATTGCTTGAATCGGGCCTTCTACACTACCGCTAAAGAATTGCCTAACCAAAGGATTATCTGTCGAATCAATATCGCCGACGCTACCTTCCCACTGAATTTTACCTTTGTAGAGAAACACAATGCGATCGCTCGTGCGGCGGATAGTGCTGTCTTGGTGAGTGACAATAGCATAGGTACTGCAAACGCCTTCAGCCCGCTGCAACTGGCGGATCAAATCCTCAATCACCGTCGATGCAACCGGGTCTAACCCCGCCGTAGGTTCATCATATAACAAAACTTCTGAATTATCTTTAGGATTATCGGGATTAGACATTATCGCACGGGCAAAACTAACGCGCTTTCGCATCCCGCCGGATAATTCGGCTGGGTAGCGCGCACCTATTCCCGGTAACCCTACCATCTCCAGCTTTTCGTTCACCAATTCCCGAATTTTTTTCTGAGGTAATTTTGAATGTTGATACAGCAAAAAGCCGACATTTTCCTCTACAGTCAGCGAGTCAAATAACGCAGCCTGCTGAAACACCATGCCAATTCCAATCGGATCGGTTTTATCTTCAACCAACCCCAACCTTTGCTCTCCTTTGATATAAATTTCACCCGCATCCGGTGCCAACAACCCGGCAATAATTCGCAAAATTGTTGATTTACCCGTACCAGAAGGCCCTATAATTCCTAAAGCCTCTCCTCGCGAGATCGTCAGGTCAACACTATCCAAAATGATGTTGTTACCAAACGCTTTAGAAATTCCTTTGAGTTCGATTAATGGATCGGTCATAAAAGTAACGCAACTAAGGTTAAAATAAAACCCTAAACAAAACAAAGCCGCTTCAATGTTAAACATAGAACAATTGATTGCACAAATCCAACAGGAAGCCGAAAGCGCTACCTTTCCCATCGACGAACCAATTTATCAAGCGGCGGGTTTAAGTCCAACCCAGCCAATTCTTTATGCAGGCAATTTGAACAGCAATTTGTGCATTTTTGCGCGCGACTTAGGAAAAGATGAAGTTCACGCGCGTCAGCCGCTTTACGGCGCTGCTGGTAAGCTGGTTCGCAAGGGTTTGTATCGCGCCCTATATGGTCAAGAATTGGATCGGGATACAGATTTACAAATTGTATGCGATCGCGTCCTCCTGACTAACACCGTACCTTACAAACCTACTGGTAACAAAGCATACTCAGAGGCAGTTAAGAAGCGATTTCGTCCGTTTTTAGAACAGTTGCTAGTGCTTTACTGGCAAGGCGATAAGATTATTACGTTAGGGAATGAAGCGTTTAACTGGTTTGCACCTTATGGGGAGAAAGGCGCGTTGAAAGAGTTTTTTGGGCAGAGCGATCGCTACACTAAAAGCATACAAGTGACGCTGCAAGCAAAAGATAGCGAAGGAAACCAGCATCAACGTTTAGTAACCCTGATGCCCCTGCCTCATCCCTCCCCACTCAACCAACTATACTACGCCCAATTTCCCCAATTGCTGCAACAGCGTCTAGCGGAAATATAGCGGATTGCAAATCATTGAAATACAGCCTTAAGGCTTAGAATGCAATAGCGGCACC
>DNGJ01000513.1:0-8426 GCA_003486305.1 Cyanobacteria bacterium UBA11371 | reverse complement strand
GGTGCCGCTATTGCATTCTAAGCGCCGTACCTCATGTGCCTGCTTTCGGGCTATATTTGAACCGATTTGAGCCAGCTTCATCTATCCCAAGTAGAGTTTGTTTTCCGTTGATCCCCAACCGATTCTCTACCCTTTTACAGGGGTAAAAACTCACAGGTTATTTCACCATGAAACTGTTAGTTGAGATCCACTCTAATCGCTATGACAGTTACCAATGTGAGTGCCTACGACCAAGGTAAAGAAGCGTTGGCAGCTTTAAATACAGACGATCAACTGGGCTTGCTGTGGTTTGTTTACACCAAGCTGGGAAAATCGATCACACCAGCCGCTCCAGGCGCTTCTGGCTCTGAAATTGCTCAAGGATTGTTCGATCAAGTAAAAGAACTGCCCCACGAGCAACAACTGCAAGCGATGCGAGAAATTGTTGAAAAAGCGAATACACAATTGAGCCGTCAATACGGTTCTTTGAGTCCTGAAACAAAGCTGGCTTTTTGGTACTTTTTAGCCCAAGGAATGGAAACCGGGACAATTATTCCCATGCCTCCTGACTACGAACTTCCCCAAGCTGGAACAGTTTTGTTAGGAAAAATCGAGAATATGGATTTTCAACAGCAAATTGATTTCCTCCGGGGTGCCGTATTGCCAATGGGTGCTGAAGCCGCTCCTGGCGCTGAAATTTAATGCTAATTGCTAATAGCTAATAGCTAACTGTATTTCTGCCATTACCTATGAGCAATTAGCCATTAGCAATTAGCCAGTTGTTCGTTCATTCACAGGTTTTTATGACATTCACAAACATTGCCAACATTGACCAAACCGTACAGCAATTACAGCGTTTGAGCGTTGACGATCAACTCGCCGTTTTGTGGTTCGTTTACACAGAAATGAAAGACGGTATCACGCCGTCACCGACTGCTGGACTGGAACTTTCTCAAGCGGTAGTGAATCGAATTGCAGTAATGTCTCGTGAAGAGCAACTACAGGCGCAGCGCGACATTATTGCAGGCGCAGATAACGAAATTAACCGCGAGTATCGTGCTTTATATCCCAGAGCAAAGTTGGGTGTTTGGTACTTGCTAGCCCAAGGAATGGAACAAGAAACAATCGTTCCCATGCCACCAGATTATCAGCTATCTTCTGAAGCTCAAGAAATGTTAAATGCTGTCAAGCAACTAGATTTTGAGCAGCAGACTGAATTCATGAGCCGTGCGGTAACAAACATGGGTGGTTAATTCATATCATGTCCTTTGGTATCGGTATTGTATCGATGCCTAATTGCTAATTGCTAATTGCTAATTGCCAGAGAGTAGCGATTAGCGATTAGCTATTAGCAGTTATATCCTGTGGTTAATTGTGTTGTAGGGGCGAGTTTTACCAGTCATCTTTGATTCCAAGCGAATTATGTTGATAAACCCGCAGAGCGCGCGATGCCGATTCCGAGCGGACATGATATTACACAACCGATGCTACCGGAAATAATATCACGATTTGGCTTCCCTTTCCAATTTTTCCATTTGCCGTTGCCACTGTTTTAACTGATTTTCGCGTTCTTTTTGTTCTTTTGCTTCTGGAAGGGGAAGCCCTTTATTTGGATCGTATTTGCCCTGATGTTTTGGCAATCCTTTAAAGTATTCGATGCCAGCATTGGGGCGAATGTTTTTTTGGCTGAGCCATCTTTGGCAATGGGGCTGCCATTGGAACGCGCGATCGCATACTTCTCCCCCCAAACTTCTCAGTTTTTTCACTGTTAGTTTCGTCGGATAAAATAGCAATAGTTCCATCTTAGGATTTCGGGGAATTAACCGCGCTTCGCTTCCACTTCCCCGCAAGAATTCTATTAGATAGTAATTTCCCAAATCGAAGATGCAGATTTCTGTCGGATCGCTGTTATCTTGTGCGAGAATATCGACGTTAATCTGGAGTTGATAGCCAAGCGCAGTTACCGATGATTGGGGTAAAAGTAGGCGGATGCGTTGGATGCGATCGCTATAATTTCCCCAAAAATCCCGCTTTTCTTCCAACTTCCGCCGCTCTTCATCTGATAGCTTGAGCATCCGCGCCAACAAGTCTACCAATTGTTGGAAATATCCATAATTAACCGTACCGATCCACCGACTCAGCGCCGCCTTAGCTGCATCAGAAAGTTGATGCCATTTTCCATTATTATCGCTCTTGGAATATTGCTCTTGCAACCATTCAATTAATTTCGGCAAACGGGTTACCATTTCCCCAGAAATTTTGGTCAGTAACTCTTCTACCCCTAGCAGTTGTTGTTGGGGTGACATTTGCTTGAGACAGCGCAACACCCACTCTACTTCTGGATTACCGGAAACTTGCTTTTTGGCAAACATTTCTGCCGCGAAGTTAAGCGCCGTTTCACCTTCTTTTAACCATCGAGGTAACCCAGCATATTCTAAAAAATCCGCAGGCGTGCGAAGGTATTGCCAGCTAAGTTTAGCTAAATTGTAAGCACTTTGCTCTTGATTTAGTGCTTTGATAATTTGGATCGCCAGTCTATCACTTCCTGCGGAGTTGTTAGCAAATTCCGCAAAACCTTCTACTAGGGAAGGAGGACAAAGACTGTAAGCGCTTGCCTTTTCGCCACTCGCCGCAGTCGGTTTATAGGAAGTGTAAAGGATAAAAGATGAAGGCGTGGAAACTGTGGAATTTTCTTTGACTTTTGATCCTTCGCTATAGTGGAGCGCGATCCGCCATAATAACCGACGCTTTAACCATTCATTGGTTTTTGCAACTTGCCAAATTGCCTCGGAGGTTTCTCGGCTTTTTTCTGGATTTTGAATATCCCATTGAGTTTTGGCGTAGAGACAGTAAACCCAATCAAGTTGAGTTAATTGCTCGGTTTGTGAGTTTTGAATACATGAAATTATATCATTAATCGGGCGCGGTGGCGATGTTTCAGTTTTGGGAATATTTGGCAATTTTACCGATTCGCGGCTAATTTTATCCCTGGCAACTTTGAGTTTTGTCGGTTGCCATTCGGGGGGGTTTTGCGTTAATTTTATTTGCTGGAACATAATTGCTAATTGCTAATTGCTAATTGCTAATTGTCTTCTTCCAATTACCCATTACCCATTACCTATTACCTAATTTAAAATCTTTTAGTGATTCGCGGCGGAATTGGAAGCGGAAAACAACTTTGCGATCGCTTGGGTCATCCCGATTCTGTTTGGCTTCAATTTCTCCTCTCCCAGCGGCGAGTATTTTAGCTTTAAACTTGGATTTAGTGGTAAAATTTACTTCATTAGAAAAAATGTAGTTCACGACAGATTCAGCGCGTCGCAAACTTAAATTCAAATTTTCTTGTTCCGTACCTTTGGAACTGGTATGACCTTCAATCACTACTTGAGCGATTTGATCCTCGAATTTTTTATCTGAGAAAATGACGCGACTGTAAAGCGGAATAAAGGATTGGAGAAACTTTTTGCCTTCTGGTTTTAAGGCGGCACTATTTTCGTCAAAGAGGATGCGATCGCGCACGCTCACATCCCCCGTTTCCGGGTCAACTGTAAAGATATCTTTCCCGCCTAATTTTCCTTCCAGCGTCTTGACAATAATCTGGGGAAGTGCTTCAAATGCCTTGCGGTAAGTTACTAATTCTCGTTCTAATTTCTCAATGCGAGCGAGTTTTTCATTCAATTCTGCTACCTTTTGATTCAATTGAATCTGCACGGTAATAAACAGCAGCGCAAAAAACATCAGCAAACCAGACATTAAATCGCCAATTGATAGTAAAACGCTGGAGTCTTCCGCCTCTTCAATTTCCGTTTCAGGTTCTAAATCCGATAAATCTCTCATATTTCTACCAGTTAAACTCAACTTTCTATATGTATGGTGCGTTAACGCAGTGTAACGCACCATCTTCAGTGATTTCCTTAAAACTGCAATCAATTGCTAGCTTTTTTCGTACCCAAATTATCAGCCGCAGCGACTAGATAATGAGCAACTTGCATCAAACCATTCGATGTTTCTTGCAAACTAATGCAAACATTAGCCATCTCGCTATCTGACTGGGTAAAGAAATTCGTTTGCGATTGATTCGCCTTTTCCAGATAGTTTATCAATTGATGATTCCCCACCTCCAACGCTTGATTAAATTGCTCGACCATATTCTGATAAGAAGTCTCCACAGTTTGTACTTGCTCTTGTACCAACTGGAGAGAGCGATCTAATTGACCGACCATTTTTTCATAGGTACTTTGCATCCGCTTCCCTTCTTCGTTTAATTGTTTGACCATATTCTGATAGGTAGTTTCCACCCGCAGCACTTCTTTGCCAGTCAATTTAGCCAGAACCTGAAGTTGTGACAAACGTTCGCTGGAATTCAATCCAACCGAGTTAGCAAAATTGCTCACATTTACGACAGTTTCCTGTATTTTTTCCATATTTTTGTCAACTTGTGCAGCCAACAGTTTGCGTTTTTCCGATTCTTCCCGGAACACTTGCTGTAAAGTTACAACAACTTGAGCCAATCCTTGCCGCTGCTTACCTAATGTGGACTCTAAAAGATTGTTTTGTTCGGTAAAGAATTGCTGTAGCGATGCTTGGTAGTTAATCCGAAATTGCTCTAATTCTTGCTGGACGGTGACGCGAGTATTTTGCAGCATCCCATCCACATTTTGTAAGCTGCTTACCAAACTTTCTCTTGCTTGATTCATCAGTTGAGAAGCTTCGCTACCAACAGCTTGAATCGTACTAGATTGGGTTTGGAATGCTGTATGAGATGCGGTTAGAATATTCATCATCCTTTCCTGCAAACCTTCGAGCATTTTTTGTTCTTCTTCTGCCTGAGTTTTCAGCGCCGCTTGCAAATTTTCCTGGATGCCTCGGAAAGTGGCAGAAGCTTCTTGAGCGCTTTCTTGAAACGCGGTGCGCTGCGCTTTCATTCCTTCAATACTTTCTGACACACCCGCGCGAATTTCTGTCGCCATTTGCTGCAAAACCCCTTGCGTATCTGTTTGGAATTGACCGAGAATTTGCTGCAAGTTACTGGCGAATTCCTGAAGCTGCACTAGGGTATCTTGCTGGAAGTTTTGAATCGTGAGAATCGATGCTGCCAAACTTTGGGAAATGCTACCCAATTCGGTTTTAAGTTCTCGTACTGCTAAAGATGCGTCAGTAGTAAGCTGAGCGCTTTGATCTAGCCTTCCTACCACAGGTTCGATCACTTCTATACGCAGTCCTTGAATCATGTTATTAATGATTTCTTGTCCCTGATCGGCTTTAATTTGTCGTAGGGTAGCTAATTCCTGGCGAATGTGTTGAAATACTGGTGTCATCGCCATGCCAACTTGAATCCCAATTTGTCGCGGATTTAATTCCCGTTGCGCCTCTACCATTTGTGCAAATCCAGTTTGCATTGTTGCGGCGGCGTTAGTAATAGCAACAGCTGCTTCTCGACTGCTATCCGGGTTGATGCGAGCAAACATTTGCCCCGGCGTTTGTAGGGTGGCAATTTTATCTAATTGACTTCGCCAACTGTCGCGCTGTTTTTGTCGTTCTTGCTCGCCCCATGCCAAAACGATCGTAAATATACTCGAAGCACCTAATCCCATCAGCGAAGTGGAAAAAGCAGTTTTCATACCTTCTAATAATTGCCTGATTGATGGTAAGAGATCCGCAGTATTATTTAAATCCCCCAAACCGATGTTTTGCAGTCCTTGTTGAATGCCGTAAAATGTTCCTAATACCCCAATGGCAACCAAAATGCTGGGGACAAACCGCCATTGACTGCGCGGCACCGGGCGAGTCAGAAAAGCGGGATACTGCAATAAGAGATAGCGTCCTCGATGTACTTCTGCTGCATATTCATCATCGCCGGAAAAGTCTCCTACCAAATGTTCGCCAAACCAGTCGAGGAGCGATGACCAATTTTCCCCGGTGGTTTCGTTTGGTTGTAGCGTCTTGATGCCGCTTACTTTACCATCCAGGTTTTCCTTTAAGTAAGCGATCGCATCCATCATCAAACGACTTTTCCCACTTTGATACCTTCGATACCGCTTCACCGCGTTATATTCCCCCCACACCGCCACAAACAGCAGTATTAACGCTACCCAATGAAAAACGCTGTTTTGCCAAATTATGCCAAACAACTCTTTAAAATAATTAATCAATTCCATATTGACTTTTGTTGGTATTTGTGTAATGAGCGACGGCAACCCGATAATCTGCCGCAGAGCAATTTATATCAATATATATAGATGCAGGGCTGGGGAGGCTCGTCAAATTGCAGAAACGGGTAAAAATATTCTCCCACGGCGATCCCGGCAGTGGGGATCGCTGTCAAAGAAAAGAGCGTCCCAGCGCCGCAGTCAGGGATCGCAAATAAGGCGATCGCAGCGAGTAAAAACAATCGCGATCGCGCGTTGTTTTCGGTCGTACCTAATTTATGATGGGTTGGAGATTGCCAGTAGGTAAAAACTAAAAGAGGTTGTTATATATACAAACCGCAGGCAAAAGACATTGTTGAATAACTTCTGTCCAAGCCTTAGCATTAGCTAGTCATATCAAACTGAGCAGTCACTTTACACGTAAGCATATGGGGGATTACGATGACTAGCATCGCGTCGGTATCGCTAGCACAATTAAGGGGGCGGCGAATAACATTGCGCCGGAAAAGGCGTCTTCACGCAGCACAGGCAATTTGGAGAACGGTAGCAAGTGCCGGTTTAGCAAGCGGTTTAGTTTGGGGGGCGACTCAACCAATTTGGGTGATAAGCACACCGGATCAGATCGCAGTCGAAGGCAACGAAATTATTTCCGATCGAGGGGTGAGGTCTTTGTTATCTTTATCCTATCCGCAGTCGTTACTGCGAATAGAACCCCAAGCTCTGGCATCTCGTCTGACCTCAAACGGGTCAGTCATTGCTTCTGCAACGGTGACGCGCCAGCTGGTGCCGCCCGGATTGATGGTACAAGTTCAAGAAAGACAACCAGTTGCTTTAGCGATCGCCATACCTGCCCCAGACGGTGAGGCGATCGCTAAAGCCGCAAAAGAAACCCCTAAGATGCCGCCAGTAGGATTGCTAGATGCCAACGGCGTATTAGTCCCGTTGGAAAAGTACAAAGCGTTAGGGGCATCGATTGCCTTACCCTCGCTGAAAATCCTCGGCGTCAGACAGCGAGATCTCGGCAAATGGCCCGGAATTTATCAAGTATTGCGCGAAAGTCCGGTCAAAATCTCTGAAATTGACTGGCGCAACCGGACAAATATAATCTTGAAAACCGAACTGGGAATTGTCCATTTAGGGCCTTACAGCTCTGAGTTTGCCGAACAGATCGACGTTTTGGATCGCCTGCGCGCCTTACCAACTAAGCTCAAATCCACCCAAATAGCTTACATCGACCTCAAAAATCCAGAATCACCCGCTCTGCAAATGATACAATCAGACCCCAAAACAAACTCCAAGCTTCCCCTAAAAACCCCCAGTGTCCGTTCCAAGCAACCCCAGCAACTCCAATCACCCAAACCAATACGCCGATAAAATTGGCAACAACCATTTTGCTGCTCGTCAACCAGCTTGTTGCTATTATTGGTTTGTCAACCGACATAGCCCGTATAACCCATAGTTGACTAGCGCTACCTAGAACTGAAGAATTGTTTAGCAGTTATTTTTGATTACAATGACGTTTGATAATAAACAGGGGCTTACCTATAAACTTTCTCAAGCTGAGGGACCATCGAATTCGTCCCTGTCGGTGGACACTTCCTTGAGTAATCCCGTATTCCAGTTTGGTCAACCTCGCGAGCCAAAAGCGATGTCAGGAGAAACCTCTCGCGCCAGTGATATCGTACCCAGTCGGATAGCCAAAATCAAAGTGATAGGCGTCGGTGGCGGTGGCAGCAATGCGGTGAACCGCATGATTGCCAGCGAGTTATCGGGGGTAGAATTTTGGGCAGTCAATACCGATGCTCAAGCTCTAGCCCAATCAGCGGCTCCCAAACGCTTGCAAATCGGACAAAAACTTACGAGAGGGCTGGGAGCAGGCGGTAATCCCGCTATCGGTCAAAAAGCCGCTGAGGAATCTCGCGACGAAATCGCTGCGGCGTTGGATAACTCCGACCTCGTATTTATCACCGCTGGGATGGGAGGCGGCACGGGTACGGGTGCAGCAGCTGTCGTCGCCGAAGCCGCAAAAGAAGTCGGAGCCTTGACGGTGGGCGTGATTACAAAACCCTTTATGTTCGAGGGCCGCCGTCGCACCAACCAAGCAGAAGAAGGCATCGCCGCCCTGCAAAGTCGGGTAGATACGTTAATCGTAATTCCCAACGATCGCTTGTTATCGGTAATTAACGAACAAACCCCCGTCCAAGAAGCATTTCGCGCCGCCGATGACATCCTGCGCCAAGGGGTACAAGGCATTTCCGATATCATTACTATCCCAGGCTTGGTCAACGTTGACTTTGC
>DNGJ01000334.1:16053-18659 GCA_003486305.1 Cyanobacteria bacterium UBA11371 | reverse complement strand
GTGATGGCTTGTTTCTGGCAAGTGGTAACGATGACCACACCGTCAAAATCTGGGATGTGAAAGCGGATAAATGTTACCAAGTATTGCGAGGACACGCGAACTCGGTTTGCGCTGTGGCGTTCAGTCTTGATGGTCAAATCTTGGCAAGTGGGAGTGGCGACCATACAGTCAAGTTGTGGGACGTACAGACGGGTGAGTGTTACTGCACCTTGTTAGGACATACCAGTCGAGTTTGGTCGGTGGCATTTAGTTCCGATGGTCAAATGCTTGCTTCTGCTAGCAGCGACCAGACTGTCAAACTTTGGGATGTGCGTACTGGAAAATGTTTGCACACCTTGCAAGGACATAGCAATCTAGCTTGGTCGGTGGCGTTTAGTCCCGATAGTCAGATAGTGGCGAGTGGCAGCCAAGATGAAACAATTAAACTCTGGAATGTGCAAACAGGTGAATGCTTAAAAACTTTGATTGCTGATAAACCTTATGAAGGAACGAATATCACCAAAGCCACCGGGTTAACAGAGGCGCAAAAAGCTGCTCTGAAGGCGTTGGGAGCAGGGGAGCAGGTGACTCCGGGACTCCAGGACTCCAGGAGCAGGGGAGCAGAGGGGAATAATTCAGCGCTGCCTTTGGTGGGACGGGAGGAAGAATGGAATATTATCTGCGATTGGAAAGCATCCGTTACTGGAACGGCAAAAGAAGAAATCCTGTTGCTGCTGGGGGAATCGGGGATTGGGAAAACGCGCTTGTTGCAAGAACTTGCAGCTAAAGTGCAGACAGAGGGGGGTTGCGTTCTTTGGGGACGCGGATTTGAGTCGGAAATGCTCAGACCTTATGGCGCTTGGATTGATGCGCTGCGTTCAGTCTCAAATTTACCGCCAGAACTCGGTTCGCTATTTCCAGAAGTCCAAGAGAGAAAAGAAATTCCGGTTGACCGAAGTCAGCTATTTGATGCCGTTGTCCGCCTATTGTCCCAACTGTCGCCAAATGGGTTGCCTACCCTTGTTATTTTGGATGACATTCAATGGTTGGATGAGGCATCAACTGCGTTATTCCACTACGCAACTCGATTGCTTGGTAATTCTTCAGTCTTGTTTGCTTGTACGGCTAGGGAACGCGAGTTAGCGGATAATATACCTGCGTGCAAGTTGGTGCAAGCGCTGAGGCGGGAACAGCGAGTAAAAGCGATCGCACTATCCCTGTTAAATCGAGAACAAACCGTGCAGTTGGCTCGTGCCATTAATCCTGACATAGATGGGAACCAAGTGTTTGTTGACAGCGGTGGTAATCCTTTGTTGGCGCTGGAAGTTGCTAGTGCGATCGCTCATCACAATACAGCTTGCTCGCACAATCTAGAAGCTCTCATCCAAGACAGACTGCGCCAATTAAATGAAACATCCCGCGAAATGTTACTTTGGGCAGCAGTTTTGGGTCGCAGTTTTAGCCCCACAACCGTGGCGCTGGTGGCAGATTGTTCGCTCACCAAGTTACTCGCCGCAATGGAAGAACTGGAACAACAGGGTATTATCCGTCCCGGAACGCCCATCGACGGGGAAATTGGCTACGACTTCGCCCACGATATTGTGCGTCAAGTCGCCTATCATCAATTATCCGCACCCCGTCGCCGATTGATGCACTTGCAAATTGCTCGGACTCTTGACAAAAACTCTGCGATATGATCGTGCGATGTAGCGCATCATGCCGAACTAGGCGGCGATCGCCAATTAGCAGCAAAAGCATTTTTAGCAGCAGCGGAACGCTCTCTGCGCTTGTTTGCTTATGCAGAAGCATCACAATTGGCACAGCGGGGAATAGGAAATTTGGTTTGTCTTGAGGACATCTGTTTGCGCGTTCCCTACAACACGATTAAATATGCTCCTCCGATGCAACCGGACAGGATATAATTGGTAATTGGATTAAATGGCTGTGGATGCAATACAATTACCCATTACCCATTACCCATTACCCATTACCATTCCAATATCCAGAATTTTGCTAGTTGTTATTGAGTTCGATCGTGGGCGTGCCGTCAATTCCTTGGAAAACGCGCACGGTTATATTACCCTCATACAAATAACTTGTTCCTTCTGGTGAAGATTCAACTGAAACGGGAACGCTATTTAACAACGTCGCCCCGCTTTGGCTGTCATAAATATTCATGAATGTTTCGTCGTCTTGATTAAAAATTTGGATCAGCATTTGTTCTGATTGGAAAGAAAGGATTATATTCTTTACACCAGGAGGTTTAGCAGCAGTAGCGGTATCTGAATCGGGGAGAGCGATCGCACTAGCTTGAATCCAGCCCATTCTACCAGAGCGTGAAAACCTTACTCGATACCAGAGATAGCCATCAAGACCAATCATTCTGTTGATAATTGTCACGCGATCTCCCGCTAATCCATACCCTAATCTGCGCGAGTTTCGGGTGGGTTGCGATCGCACGTTTATCTGCACGTTAGGATCGCCTTTTAGCGTCGCTTCTTGCGCCGCTACAGGTGTAAAAAAACCGCTCAAAATTATCATTGTTGTAGCAATTAATTGCACTATTTTTCCTGCTAAATCCTGTCTAAAAAGGATTGCAAGCGAGTATAGCGGCACCGTTAACGGTG
>DNGJ01000334.1:7339-15821 GCA_003486305.1 Cyanobacteria bacterium UBA11371 | reverse complement strand
CCGCTATACAAACGAAGCCGTACTTCATCCGGCTGCAATTTGTTATAAATGCTAATGAATTAAACACGTTCTGCTTCTTCATATTCACCAACCTAATTCACAACTGGTGCTGATACAATACCCATCGCTTCCAAGACAGCAGCCACGCGCAAAATTAGTGCTTCGTTGTAGGGGGCTGCAATTATTTGAACGCCCAAAGGTAGGGCATTCGGTCGTTGAATTGGAACTGATATAATCGGCAATCCAATGAAAGATAATGGCTGGGTAAATAATCCCAAATTAGGACGAACGAGAATTTCTTCGCCCTCGACTACTATTTTTTGCTGACCAATTGGCGTGGCTGGATAAGGCGTCGTGGGTGCGAGAATAATATCGACATTTTGGAACACTTCCCGGACGCGATCGCGAAACCACTGTCTAAACCTTTGTGCCTGAATATACCAATCCCCTGGAATTAACGCACCCGCAAGGAAGCGATCGCGCGTAGCAAAATCGAAGTCACCTGGACGCGATCGCAAGTCATCCAAATGCAAGTTAGCCCCTTCCGCCGCCGTAATAATATAAGCCGCCGCCCTGGCGCGATGGGGTTCTGGTAAGGTAACGTATTCGGTAACATTTAAAGCGCGGGCAACTTGTTGGACGGCTTCTAATGCTTCTGGATATGCATTTTTAGTAAAATAGTCACCTGCGATCGCAATTCTCAATCCTTCAATTCCTTGGGATAATTGAGGCAAACAAGCTTCTGGATTTCGCTTTGTGCAAATTGGATCTCTTTCATCCCACCCTTGCAAAATATCAAACGTTGTGGCAATATCGCGCACGGATCTACCAAATGGCCCGATACAATCAAAACTACTGCAAAATAAAACCGTCCCGGCACGAGATAAACGTCCGTAAGTTGGTTTTAACCCAAAAATGCCGCACAAAGCAGCCGGGACGCGAATAGAACCGTTGGTATCCGAACCCAATGTTAATGGTACTAATCCCCCAGCAACAGCAGCAGCAGAACCCCCAGAAGAACCGCCTGCAATGCATGTTAAGTCGTGGGGATTATGAGTAGCGCCATAATGGGCATTTTCTGTGACAAAACCATAGGCGTATTCGTCCATATTCAGCGCGCCTACTAACACTGCACCCGCTTGTTTTAGCCGCGCCACTGCGGTAGCGTCAGCAATTGCTCTTGGTTTTTCCGCGTTAATTTTTGACCCGGCGAGAGTAGTAATTCCGGCGATATCGAATAAGTTTTTCACCGCAAAGGGAACGCCAGCAAGGGGGCCTGGGTTTTTTCCGGATGCGATCGCTAAATCTATCTTTTCCGCCTCTGCCATTGCTGTATCAGATAACACAGCAGTAAAGCAATTCAGCGCTTGATTTTTATCGGCAATCCGGGCTAAAGCAGCAGCAACTATTGCTTTGGCGGATACTTCATGCCCTTTTACAACTTCGGCAATTTGGGTAGCATCGGGATAAGCTTGGCTCATGGTTCAAAGATGGGGGCGGCTTCGATTTCTTCTGGTAGGGTGAATTCGGTGACGAGTTTTGCCACGGCGATAATTCTTTCCATGTTCTCGATTACACCAGAGCGATGTTCCGGGTCGAGGGGCAAGTTGATTAATAATGCCATTTGATCGACGTATTCTGCTGGGTTAAGCGATTTTTGTGACATAGGCGGGATGAAGGAGAGCGATCGCATTTTACAAAAACGGTATCACGCGATCGCTCTAAGAGCAGCCGCGATCTCAATCTCCAGAATCGTCTTGTTCATCGCTAGCTGTTTCAGGCACATATTCCAGACAATCCCCTGGCTGCACGCCGTAAGCTGCACAAATAACCTCTAATACTGCCTCAGAAGGATAGGCTGCGGGGTTGCGATATACCCTGTAAGCTGTGGTCTGAGGTAATCCTGACCGCTTCCAAAACTTGTAATTCGTATTATCCCCACGGGACTCAGCCAAGGCTTTGATTTTGTTGCGAATGGGCATTCAGGCAAAAATTCACTCAGGCTCTACATCGTAGACTACCTCGCTCTGGCTCTTGGCTGACACTACCATATGTGAAACTACCTTTTTATGGTAGTGCCATATATGGTAGTATGGGAAAGAAATCAGTTACTTCTACCCAACTATGGAAGCAATACATCTGACGATCCGGCGTAACTACACTCGTTTATCAGAGGAAATCCAAGCCGAACTAACTTTTTTGAGCGAACTATCGGAACTCAGCAATGATGAAAGGTTCAAACAATCAATTGCTGAAGTTATATACAGTTTGAATGAACTGTCAGATACATTAAACCTTCAGCGGCGATATCTCAGCGCCGGTTTCAATTAAAGTCAAAATCGGTTGGGTTTCACTCGCGTTCAACCCAACCTACAATTGTTCTAGAAACTGTTAACTACCTCTCAAGGAGATTTTAACAATGGTTAAATCTGAGGTCACACCCCCAAGCGCACCAACTGACCTCACACAGGAACTCGCTGAACGAGGTTGGCGCATTCAAGAAGAAGTCCAACCAGATGGCGCGATTATTTATGCCAAAGTGCCGCTGACATCAGAAGAATTTCTGCATCCACAAGAGGGATATCACTTGCCCAGCAACACATTTCATAACAATATCAGCCGCGATGCTGAAGATATGTTAATCTGCCGCTATGCCAATAACCCAACAGTGGCAGTATTCAGCGATCTGTTAATCAAATGGGACATTGCTGGTTTAAAGGATCATTGTCCCGATGTGTGTGTGGTGTTGGGTATTCGCAACAAAGAGGTGTATTGCGATAGTTTTGAAGTCAGTTTTGAAGGAGTTCGACCTAGTTTGATTATTGAAGTAGTCTCGCGTCGCTATCGCAAAGAAGACCGAGAAATAAAAGTGATTGAATACGAACAAGCTCAAGTTCAAGAATATGTCATTATCGATCGGCGGACTCAGCGAGGACAAGCGATTGATGAAGTTTTAGGCTATCGATTAGTTACCGGACGCTATCGACCTATTTCTCCAGATGAGGATGGACGTATCTTGTGCGAAACAGTGGGACTATGGTTGAGTTTGCAGGATGGTTGCTTGGTGATGGAAGATACCAAAACTGGGGAAAGATTGCGAACCGCAAAAGAATTGGCAGCAGAAAATGAAGACCTCAAGGCACAATTGCAGGCACTCCAAGCTCAACTGAAACAGCAAAGTGGGGAATAAAATCTATGCTAATGGCTAATTGCTAATGGCTAATTGTTAAATTTTCTATATTTTATTAGCTGTTATATCTTTGATTTTCAGGTATTTTTGCCAGAGAAACCGGGTTTTTTCAAAAAACCGGGTTTATGGGGCGATCGCATCGGGTATTTGAAACTTCCCATTTTCCCCCGGTTCAAAGTCTAGAACCTGAGTTACTGCATCAATATTCAAAGCCCCATAAATGTGAGGAAATAGATCGTTATCAACTCCTTCGTATTTAATTTCAGCTTGAACTCGATCTGGTTCAATACACAACAGCACTAACCCTTTTTGGTTCTGAAAAAATTTGTTAGCAGTTCTGACAATTTGCTGAAGAGTCGAACAATGGATAAAACCTTCAGTATCTAACGTATCGCCGCGATAGATTCCAGCTTGTTTCGCTTGTTCCCATTGTTCGCGCTTGGTGATGTGTAAAATCATACTAAATTTAGGTCGTTGAGAGTGCGTGCGATCGCCACCCAAATAGTTAATTTTAAATCAGTCAGCTTGGAGAGAGAATCTCTTACGAAATGATAATTGTCATTCGGCAGGGCAAAGGGGAAGGATTTGCAGACCTTTTCCCTTTTTCCCCTTCCCCCCTTTTAGTCACAAGGGTTGGTTCATTGCTATATCTGCCCTCACATACCAATCATCAAAATAGGATAGATTTTCAAACTTTCTAACATATCCATTTTTTACAAGTAGTTCAAATATTTTTTCGCGCATTGGTGTAAAGTTGTGTTCGCAAGTGATTACTTTGAAGCTGTGTTTGCTAAAATCAAAATAATTTAATATTTCAAATTCGCTACCTTCAGTATCAATAGATAGATAATCAATATCTGCGGGTGCTTGATGTTTTTCAAGTAATTCGTTTAGTGATATTGTTTGTACCTCATAATTATTACCTTTTTTCCTTCTTACTTTATGAAAGTCACTATCGCTGTATGAATTGATAGTAGAAAATTCGCTAACTTCATTGAAATTAAGTGTTGATTTTGAATCTTTCCAGACACATCTAGTTTCTATTTTAGCACTTCTATTTATTTTTAAATCATCGTGCCAACAAATAGCAGGTTCAGCAAGTATGCCAGTCCAGCCAAATTCCTTTTCTAGCAAGTATGTATTACTTAGGTTGACACCGTTTGTGGCTCCAAACTCTACAAAATAACCGTTATTCTTGAAATTCAATTCGGATAATACAAACAAATCTTGACGTAACTGTGACTGGGATTTTCCCAGATTTTTCAATAGTTCTGAAGCTTGCTCGTTAGGCAATGTGAGTAGTAAGTCAATGTCTATAGCCTTTTCTTTTAGTTTTTTTAGCTCTGCCCGTAACTTCTGTTTCTCCGCCTGTAACTTCTGTAGTGAGCCGTAGCTTGCGATTTCGATATCAAAGCTCCGCAGCGATAACTCGATCATAGATTTGATTCTCTGCTTCATAATCGCCTTTATATAGCAACAGGAAAAATGGGTTTTAAGGGGAAATTTCCCGTTTTTGATGTTCGAGATGTCTGGGATTGCTCTAACGCAATAATATGGAAACTTACTGGTAAAATATCATATCAAACATTTCTACGACCGCTCGTTGTATTATTTCTTAATGGGACTTAGACATTTTTCAACCCCTTTAAGGGCTGAAAGCATCTATGGATAAGGGAATCAGAGATTTATCGGACAAACAGATAAGGTTTATTGTGCCGTGTCCCGGCTGCCGATTATGGGTAATCGACCGGACATCATATGATTCATTAAAGATTAATTAAACACGCTTTTTCCCCTAATCCCTAATCCCTAACCCCTAGCCCCTAGCTATAGATGTTGCAGAATTAATGGCCTCACTAGCTGATAGATAATGCCCAGGACGATCGGGATTAAAATCGGGATAGCTACTATTAACCCCCATTTACCAAACTGGATTTCTTGAGCATCGGACTTAAGCAGCATAATTAAAGCCGTGACCCCCATGAGTATCCAGATACATCCAAACACAATGAAGATGGCGAATGCTGAGTCTTGCATTTTTTTACCCTGTGCTTTGAGTGTCTATACTCTAGGGTGGCAAATCTGCCTATTTGTTGACATCATACATTGGGCTTATGATGGTAAAACTACAGGTAACAAAACTTGCGAGGGAAAATCTTCCCCAGAACTGACAGTTATTGTAATAATCTGAACATCCATCAAGCGCGTTTCACCAGAAGATGCGCCAGTTCCGCAATTTACAGCATAAGCGGGAAAACAAGCCGCACTTAAACTCAAGCGCAAGGCATTTCCTTTAGCAATTCGCACGCAAGTTGCTTGCAGGGGAATTCTACAGAAACCCGGTTTCTTTTGATCTCTCCGCATATAACCTTGCGTGAAATTATAAACCCTGCCATCGGGTCGCACTTCCGACAGCACCGCACACAAATCAAAACTAGGCGTATCTGCGGTACAAAAAACTTCGACCGCCACATCTCCTGCTAAATGCAAATCTTCCTCTAAAAGTGCAGAAGTGTAAGTTAAAACATCCGTGCGACAATCAATTGCAGAACGGTCAAACGACCCAGCAGGAATTGCCGCATGTCCTCCGGATGCGGGAACGGGCCGCCAAGGGTCGTGGACGAAAACATCAAAAGAATTTTCGCTCCCACCCTCGTTCCCAGGCTGGAGCCTGGGAACGAGAGGCGTGGGCTGCTGCCTCGCTTCTTGCTGCTGGGGAGGTGGAACCTCCCCGTACTCGTTCCCAGGCAAGAGCCTGGGAACGAGGGGCGTGGGCTGCTGCCTCGCTTCCAGAGTGCCTTCGTCTTGTCTGACGCTGGCGAGTCCGGTACTGGCTAAATAATAGGATGTTTGATTGTTACTAGGCCATCGATCAAAATAGCGCCATTGGTTACTACCCATTTCAAACAAAGAAACAGGAGGTTCATCTAATAACCCGGTATTCAAACCTTTTAAAAATTGGTCAAACCAACGAATTTGCACTCGGTCAACTAAACTTTCTGCTTCTGGGCCATAATCAATTGCGCCGACTTTGCGACCCCAAGGTAAATGACTCCAAGGGCCAATTCCAATATGCTGAGGAAAGGCACTTTTAGCTGCCATTTCTTTGTATAAATTAATCGTGCCGCGCAGGTGGGTATCGAACCATCCCCCGATATGTAGCATGGGTAAATCTACATCCTGCAAATACTTTTTGGGGGAAAGTTCTTCCCAATATTCGCTTGGTTCTGGATGGGCTGACCATTGGTAATAAAAATTGTTGGGTGCGTATTTTCTTAAACACGCGATTAAGAAAGGTTCTGGGTCATAAAAAGGCAAATTCCGCGAGGCGGCGCAGAGAGTCTGATACGCAGTAATATCAAGCTTGAGACGGGCGGTTTCTGCTGCGAGTTGAATTGCCCAACCGAAATTATTTTGTAAACAAAAAGCCCCGCCTTCATATGCCCAATCTGCATATAAATCGTAGGCTATCATAGCGGGGCAAATTGTTTTTAGGGCAGCGGGTTTGGCGGCGGCGGCATAAAGTTGAGTCATGCCTTGGTAGGAAAAGCCATACATGCCGACATTGCCGTTACTTCCGGGTAAATTTGCTGCCCAATTTACGGTATCAAAACCGTCAGAGATTTCGTGGGTAAATAACTCGAATTTGCCTTCGGATGTGCCCCGTCCTCGAACGTCTTGAATTGCGACAATATAACCGTGGGAAGCGTACCAAGTCGGGTGGGCGTAGACTACGGTGGATGCGATCGCTCTCCCATATGGTTGTCTCATTAACAACACCGGATACGTCCCCTCTTCATCCGGACGGTATACATCTGCATCCAGACGCACGCCATCACGGGTAACCATCGATACCGTTTCTTTTTTACGTACTTTTAACATGGAACTAAAGCATCCGAACGACGCAAAACCGCCATATCTTCTTCGTCTAATTCGACTGGTACGCCGCTGCGAATCAGTTCGGCAAAATCTTCGTTTGGCACCATCACCGTCAGGGCATACAACCGCGTAGAACCTGTATTTTCGATTACATGCGTTCCCGTAGCCGGGACTAAAATGCTATCTCCGGCTTGAATTTTTACGGTTTTGCCATCGCAAGTTGCTAACCCTTCGCCTTTGAGGATAAAAAACATTTCCGCCGCAAACTGATGTCGGTTTGGCGGTGTTTTTCCACCTACATCAAAGATCTCGACGCAAAAAGTAAAGGAAATATCGTCGATTGTCGGATCGAAGACAATCGCCAAACGATTGCTATCGTTAGGACTGATGCGAAATGCTTGGTATTGCTTGGGCGTTTTCGCATCCGGAATGACGCAACGAGGGGAGTCAATCATAATGATTTTGGTAATTGGTAATTGGTAATTGGTAATTGGTAATTGGTAATTGGTAATCGGTAATTGGTTTTTTGCTTTCCTATTACCCATTACCCATTACCCATTACCCATTACCCAATCGATTTGATTGCTTCCAGGATAGCTTGGGAATCCGCGACAAAGCCAAAGCATTGTTTAACGTTATATAAAGTTGCTAACCAACAATACTCTGGCGAAGTCGTGGCGGTGCAATCTGTGACTAAGATGCAGTCATAACCTAAAAAGTTGGCATCTTGCAGGGTTGTCATTACGCACTGGTCGGCGTTGACGCCTGCAAAGAATAGAGTACTTTTTCCTAAGTTCCGCAGGATACTATCTAAAGGTGTATCCCAAAATCCGCTCATGCGATATTTATCGATGCGGATATCTTCGGGTTTTTGTTCTAATTCATCTACTACAGCAGCAGCCCAACTGCCTGCCATGAGTACTTTAGCACCATTTGTAGGCAGCGGGTCGCCGAGTCCGACTCCAACGCCAGTAGGGTTGTAAACGTGAAGCGCTGCGGGGCTAATATTGAGCAAGTCGGGACGATTGCCCCAGTTTACCCAAATGACGGGAACGTTTGCCGCCCGCAGTTGGGGTAATAATGCTTTTAATGGTTCGATGGGCGATCGCGCGGGTGTCACGTCCACTCCAATATGCGCCAACCAACCATCGGGGTGACAAAAGTCGTTTTGCATGTCGATCACCAAAATCGCCGCTTTCGCCAAGTCGAGGCGCAGCGTCTTGGTTTCGGTCGCCAAGGCGATCGCGCGCACCTCTAGGGGTGGGCGCGTGAGGTCTGCGAGATCTTCGTTAACTCCCCAAGCGTTTGGCGCAACTCCCAGCTTATGCAAAGGTCGATTCATAGCTGTTTCTAATTTTTGTTGTCATCTTATCCCACAACTGTAGGGGCGGGTTATACCCACCATCAATCCCA
>DNGJ01000334.1:0-6957 GCA_003486305.1 Cyanobacteria bacterium UBA11371 | reverse complement strand
CATCAATCCCAGCAGCGACAATTTATTTAAACCCGCCCCCCTTTTGCGGTTGGTTATACCCACCATCAATCCCAGCAGCGACAATTTATTTAAACCCGCCCCCCGTCAGTTATCATTTGTCCACGCTCAAAAGCTAATAACCATATAACCTATGACTGATGACCAAATAAACGAACCCATCACTTATGAAGGCGGATGTCACTGCGGTGCGGTGCGCTTTCGTGTCGTTGTATACAAGCACGAAGCCGATGATTGCAACTGCTCGATTTGCAAAAAGAAGGGTTTTTTGCATTTAATTGTACCGCCAGAGCAGTTTACGCTACTTAGCGGTGAAGATGTGCTAACCGTTTACACTTTTAATACGGGTGTTGCCAAGCACATGTTTTGCCGAATTTGCGGTATCCACGCTTTTTATCGTCCGCGATCGCATCCCGACCAGATCGACGTTAATCTGCGCTGTCTCGATGGCGACGTCATCTCTCGTTTTAAAATTATTCCCTTCGATGGCGCTAATTGGGAAGAAAGTATAAAATCCTTCCGTCAAGAATTATAATTTTAGGGGATTCAATCATCAGGTTTGCTAGTGCAGGTGGGACAAATTGCATCAAAGGTGGAATCCACCCATTCATAGCCACAAGTGCGACAGTGGCAGAAAATATTATTGTGGTTGGCGATGGCAATTTTTTGCTGCCAATCGAGGATCTCGGAGATATCTTGTTGGGAGAGAGATTCTGACATAGGATTTTCTCTACAGTCGGGTGGGGGAACTAATAAAGAAATCTCATTAAAATGTTGATGATTAGTGAGAATCAATCTTATCAGGTAATTGGAAGGATAAATCTGTGAACTTTACGATTCAAAATGTTCTGATTGGGCAAGACCCGGGTTACGCAACGGTGGACGTGCAGATCGAGGGATCGCGCATTACTGCGATTGCTTCCCATCTAGAAGTCGTCGGTACCGCAGTGGATGGACAAAACAAGCTATTACTCCCCGGTTTTGTCAACGCCCATACCCATTCTTCGGAAATGTGGCATCGGGGTTTAATTCCCATGTTTCCTTTAGAATTATGGTTGGCTGCACTTTACGATGTCACTCCCCTAGAACCAGAGCAAGTTTATCTAAGTGCCTTGGGGACGGCAGTAGAAACCATATTATCCGGCGGTACAAGCGTTGTCGATCATTTAGTTTTAATTCCAGGCAAAGAATTAGAAACGATCGCCGCAGCGGTGAAAGCTTATCGGGAAATTGGCATTCGCGCTTTTGTCGCGCCTTTGGTGCAAGATGAATCATTGGAGGCGGGGGTGCCATCGGGGAAAAGCGCCAAGAATTACGATCCTTATTTTCGCTCTACGGCGGCGACTTTGGACTTAATTGAAACGGCGGTAAAAAAATTCCATCGTCCCGATGAAGGGGTTTATATTTTGGTAGCACCGACGGGAATTCAGTTAGTTACAGATGCGTTATTTGAAGGGTGTATTGAATTGAGCGATCGCTACGATCTTTGCCGTCATTCTCACCTATTAGAAACCAAAGCCCAACAATTACTAGCCCAAGAAAAATATGGCTGTAGCGCCGTCGAACATCTCAAACAAATTGGCTATCTCGATCGCAAAACCTCCCTCGCCCATTGCGTGTGGTTGAACGATTCTGATATTGAAATTTTGGATCAAACTCAATCCACAGTCGTTCACAATCCATTGAGCAATTTACGTTTGGGCAGCGGTATTGCACCGATTTTAAAATATCGCCAAGCGGGAGTTAATGTAAGTTTTGGTTGTGATGGTGCGTCGAGTAACGACGGGCAAGATCTACTCGAAGCGATTAAAATTGGGTCAATTTTGCACAATACAACCAATCGGGATTATCAGCACTGGATTACTCCGTTTCAAGCTGTGGAAATGGCATCTAAAGGAGGAGCAATCGGTTTGAATGTAGCGGATGAACTGGGAGCGATCGCAGTCGGTCAAAAAGCCGATTTAGTCCTCTACGATTTGACTAATTTATCGTTACTACCCCGCACCGATCCGATTGGATTGTTAATTTTAGGCCGCCCGACACAAGTGGTGCATAGCGTTTGGATTGACGGAAAACAAATCGTAGTCGATGGAAAAGTTAAAACTATCAACGTCGATGGGTTACGGCAAGAACTATTTAACCGCAGCCAATGGTATAATAACTTGCAATTTCCTAGTATTTCTACACTAGAAGAACGCTACCGCACCGTCATGAGTTTACCGGATAAATTCTCGGTTTAATTGTAGGAGGTTGCTAATGGGTAATTGGTAATTGCTAATTGCTAATTGCTAATTGCTAATTGGTAATTGGGAGAGTTTCTGCTAAGTTGCTATTATAGCATATTTCCTGCAATTAACCATTAGCCATTAGCAATTACCCATTAGCAATTACCCCCACATAATTGCACGATCTGCTCGAACTGAAACTCTACAGCTAAGTCAGTCAAGTTAATGGCGAGAGCAAAATTTTCTGTGGGGATTTGTTCGATTAGCTGAAAAATCAGCCCGTCGTTACCTGTGATGGCTGCTTGGTATAGTTGTTTAATCCAGTTAGTTGGCATGTTGGCAATCTCTTGCGCGATGTCGGAATTCGGTATTGTTTCTAGGCTTTGGAAGTTTTGCGGGTTTTCCCGTTTGGTTTCTATAGGTGGTGCTTCATCTTCGTAGAGATATTTTACGCCTAGATGTTGAGCGATCGCACTGAGCAGATCCTCTTCTTTAAAAGGTTTACGCACGAATTCGTCGCACCCAGCTGATAAGATAACTTGTCGTTCTTCTTCAAACGCACTAGCTGTTAGGACAATAATAACTGTTTCGCTTCCCTTGGGATGAGATTTAATGCGTTTGGTTGCTTCATAGCCATCCATTACTGGCATCCGCCAATCCATACAAATCAGGTGGGGTTCCCAACTTTCCCATATTTCTACCGCTTCTTGTCCGTTTTCTGCCTCGCGCACTTCAAAGCCTAACGAAGTGAGAAATTCCACTAGCAATAAGCGATTGCTTGGCTTATCTTCTACCGCAAGAATGCGATATTTAGGTTGGTTTGGCGCTAAACCAATCACTTTTTTAGCAATATGCTGGTTTGTTTCAAATCGCGGGTTTTCAACCGAACTCGCCACAATATTAAAGCAAAACTTTGCTCCCGATCCCAATTTACTGCTGACGGTAATTTCTCCTCCCATCAATTGCACGAATTTTTGACTAATGCATAAACCCAACCCCGTTCCTTGATTCGATTTCAAACCAGTTTTGGTTTGCTCGAAGGCTCTAAATAATTTATCGATTTCTTCAGGGGCAATACCGGGGCCTGTATCTTCAATTTCAAACTGCAACTGGTAATTGGTAATGGGTAATTGGTAATTGTCTTGTTCGCTAACGGTGACGCGCAACGTAACGTTGCCTTTTTCGGTAAATTTAATTGCATTACCGAGCAGGTTAATTAATACCTGGCGCAGTTTACTTTCGTCGTTTCTAATAAATTGAGGAACGTCATTACTGCGCGAGAAGGTTAGCTGTAAGCCTTTGGATTCGGCTTTGAGTCGCAGCATTTCTTCGAGACGATTTAGCAGGCGATAAAGGTCAAAGTCGTTTTCGTTTAGTACGATTCGCCCCGCTTCGATTTTGGACATTTCTAGAATATCGTTAATCAATTCCAGCAAATGCTCGCCGCTGCGATTAATAATGCCTAAAAATTGCTGGTGTTCGGGGGTTAAACCTGTTTCGCGGTTGAGTATTTGGCTGAAACCGAGAATGGCGTTGAGGGGGGTACGCAGTTCGTGGCTCATATTGGCAAGGAATTCGCTTTTAGCTTTGTTGGCATTATCGGCGGTTTCCTTGGCTTTTTGGAGTTCGATTGATTGTTGTTGCGTTTGTGCTAATAATTCGGCTTGTTGGATCGCGACGCCCAATTGTTCCCCAATTTGTCCCACCATTTTAATTTCCGCGTCGGTCCACTGTCGTGGTGAGGAATTTTGGTAACTGGCTAGCAATCCCCACAGTTTATTGCGGCAGAAGATGGGTACGATGATGTAGGCTCTAACTTGAAATTGCTCTAAAAGTTCGACGTAACAAGGTGTAAAATTCGCTGTGTAAATGTCAGGAACGCAGCGGTAATTTGTCCGCTCGTTGTAAATACCGCCTTGGGTTTCTTGCAAATAAGTATCGGTGTCTTTTACAGGGTTATTGATAGTTGCTAATGTTTTGACAGCGCAATTCGGTTCGTTCACCGCTATTTCAGTGAGAGCGAATTCGTTGTTTTGTCGCTGTATTAGCGATGTCCATCCAGATGCGACGGATTCGGATACGAACTCGCCACTCCAATCGGAATTAAAACGATAGATGACGGCGCGATCGCATCCTAACGCCTGCTGCAATTCAAACGTTGTAGCGCCAAATATCTGTTCGATATCCAAAGTTTGCCGCATTCTTTGAATAATTTTAGCGATCGCTTTCTCTCTTTCGGCGATTTCCCGTAACGCTGACTCCACCCGCTTGCGCTCCGCCGCATCCCGCAACACTCCCACCGTCATCACGACTTCACCTTCCGAGTTAAAAATCGGCGATTTAATCGTGTCAAACTGCCTGACAACTCCGTCGTGGCGCGTCACCGGCTCTTCTAAAATCGTTAAAGTATGACCCGTATTAAACACATAAGCATCGTCTTTAATGTACTGCTCCGTGTAATCTGGGTCGTTAAAGGGAGCATCGATAATATCGCGCAGTTCTTCGTTTGTCATGCCGTAATAGTCGCGAAATGCTCTGTTCCCCCACACGATGCGCGATTGCGGCCCTTTCACCAGTAACATGTCTGTAATCGCGTCGAGAATTTGCCGGTACATTTGTTCCGACTCCCGCAGCGCTGCTTCTGCTCGTTGGCGATCGCGCGTTTCCATCGCCAGTGCTGTCATATATGCTAAATAACTGGCAAAGTTTTGCGATTCAATCGACCAACGTCTCGCGGTTTTTGTATGTTCTAAACACAGCACCCCCACCGTTTTTCCTTTCAACTGAATCGGCACATCCAACATCGAAGTTATTGCTAAAGCATTCAGATAAGATGCACTAAGTTCTTTGGTTCGCTTGTCATTAAGGGCATCGTGGGCTGCAATGACTCGCGAGGTTTCTAATGCTTGGAAATAGCGCGGATAATCGACTACAGAAATTTTCGCCCCCAGGCTGTGTTGGTCAAGGGAAAGCTCGTATAAATCCGCGCAGTAAAGCAGGGATTTGTCATCGTTATAAAACCACAAGCTCCCTCGTTCTACATTAAGGGTACGACATGCGAGTTTGGTAATTTCTGCCAGCGCCGCGCTGAAATTCCCTTCATATAAATTATTGCTTTTCGCCAGTTTCAACAAGCCGATTTGTTGTTTTCTCAGACGACTTTGGCTGGCTCGCAATGCCGAAGAGGCTGCGATTCTTTCTTTAATTTCTGTCTGTAGCGCTGCATTAGTCGCGCTTAACTCGCTAGTGCGTTCTTGTACCCGACTTTCTAACTCCTCATAGGCGAGGCGCAAGGCAGATTCTGCTTTTTGCCGCTGTAATTCGGCGGCGGCTCTAGCAGCAAATATCTGCATAATCGCTTTGGCGCTATCTTCATGTTTTAGACGGCGATCGCTATTGATGCACAGCACTCCGATTACCTGCTTCTGTCCGTCTAACAGCGGCACTCCCAGGTAACATACGGCACCCATTGCTTTTAACCCCTGGGCTTTGGGAAACTTTTCCTGCACTCGCTCTGGGAAATAAAATAATTTGCCTTCTTCAATAACTGGCTGACACGGAGTATCGATTGCCCCATACTCAAAGCAGCTTTCTGCCTTGTCACCCGACCAAAAAGCCAGGGTTTTTAACCGCATAGCGCCGGTAATTTCTGCTACAAACACATTGCGAACGTCCAGCGCCGATGCCAGATGCTGCACTAACACGGGGAAAAATTCTTCTCCAATTACCCCCGCCGTCCCGGTGACTACCCTTTGTAAGGTCAGTTCTGCTTGCTGGCGCTCGGCTATCTCCCGTTGTAATTCCTGATTTATCGCTTCGAGTCGATCTGGTGTTTGTAGCGATAAAAATTGCGGTAGCAGCGTCACCATTTCTAGGGCGGTATAGCAGGACACCAACGCGGTCAGCGCTTGCTCGATCCCCGATACCCAGTAAGCAGGATGCCACAGCGTCCAGATATCGAGCAAGTGCCCTGTACCGCAAGCCAAGATAAAAGCACCAAATAAAATAAATACTTGCAGGAAGGGTACGTCACTCCGCTTGTGGACGAAGTAGACTAACATCGCCGGAATCGAGAAATATGCGATCGCAATCAGCAAGTCGCTGACCACGTGCAGCCCTACCAGTGGAGTTTGCCACAAGTAGCAGTGACCGTGGGGAATGTACTGACTCGGTGAAAATATATTCTTTAAGACTTCCCACATTTAACTTTAGACCTACCCTGGTAATAATTGTTACCTTAAATCTCCAAACAGCCATCTATCCACAGACAGATATTGACCCATATTGCTATTTTTTTAAGCCGGATTAAAATCGCTCTTCACCTTCATTTTAACGCTCCCAACAAGCCAATATCTACAATTTTTACTCAGCATTTTTGAGGCAACGATTAATACTGCTTCCCCATCAATGCGCGACTCTTGGGGCGGGTTTAGTTAAATTGAAAGAAAGTATCAAAGGTTGTTGGTAAAACCCGCCCCTACAATCGGTATATGTTGATGTGTAGCATTAGGTTGGAGCCAGTCTAAAACAAAACACTTAGTAACAGCTAACAGCTAATGGCTAATGGCTAATGGCTAATGGTATAACCGAAAAATATTCCCATGAACAATTAGCAATTAGCCAAAATGTACGCTATTTAATACTTATCTCAAACTCGCGGCTAATAGCTCATGGCTAATGGCTAATGTCAGAAAAATGCCTACAGATCGCGAGC
>DNGJ01000434.1 GCA_003486305.1 Cyanobacteria bacterium UBA11371 | reverse complement strand
GTTTGGGGACAGCGCAGCGGCGTGGAAGTAATCGCCAATCCCGGACAGAATACAGATCCGGCGGCGGTGGTATTTGATGCGATCGCCGCAGCCAAAGCGCGGGAAACCGAATTGCTTTTGGTCGATACTGCTGGGCGTCTCCAGAACAAGAAAAACCTGATGGACGAACTCAGCAAGGTGCGTCGGATTATCGATAAAAAAGCAGAAGGCGCGATCGTCGAGTCTTTACTGGTTTTAGATGCTACACTCGGTCAAAATGGACTGCGCCAAGCCCAAGTATTTTCAGAAGCTGCCCAACTCAGCGGCGTCGTGTTAACCAAACTCGATGGCACCGCAAAAGGCGGCGTTGCTTTAGCAGTCGTGCAACAATTGGGTTTGCCCATCCGCTTTATCGGCGCAGGTGAAGGGATTGAGGATTTACGCCCCTTTTCGGGCTACGAGTTTGTCGAAGCCTTGCTAAGTGGTTGACGCTGCCTCAAAGCGCGATCGGAACCCCCAATCCCCTTATAGCCTGAAACCGGGCGCACGAGGTACACCAACAGCTGTGTGCGGGCACCCTTAAGGGTGCCACTACACAAACCTTCGCCGTAAGACTTTCCCTCACTGGCTTGTAATCTGCTGTAAAAATAGGGGATTGAATCTATTGGAGTACGGCAGCGGCACTGTTTTTTTTGACATTTAACTGAAAAACTGGTAACATTCATTTCTTTAAAAGCCGTCAAAAACTGCTAGGCTTAGGTCGTGGCTTGATTGACTAACAGCTAGCAATTACCCAAAGCAACAATGCCACTGGGGTTGGTGTGAAAAGCAAAGGAAAATTTTTAGCTGTTCTGACTCGCAGACCCAAGTAAAGTGCGGCAAGCGCGGAATTTACGCCTGGGGACATGTTGTAGTAGGGGCGGGTTTTACCAATCAATTCGTGCTGCCACGAAATGTGTGGTTAAACCCGCCCCAGGATAGGGTTTTACCAATCAATTCGTGCTGCCACGAAATGTGTGGTTAAACCCGCCCCTACTCCCCACGGCAGAAGCAGAAAGCAAACGTCGAATTAAACTTGCATACTTGATTTGAGTAAGTTTTGTTTTGCAAAAGCCAAACCGATCCCACAGGAGTATTTGGCTTTGAGTTTAGTCCTAACGAATTCTGGGAGCCGCAGAGTGCCATGTCAGTAGTTGTCTGCGATCGCTGCTGGCAAATGGTTTCGCTAACCTCGTGCCGGATGCCTATCGTACCCTCAGACATGGAGGATAATTGCCCTGCTATCAGAAGCCGATTGCATTTATGCTAGATTAACCACTTTTTACCGCTGGGTTATTGACTGCTGTGCCCCTTCATCGCTCTTCGTCTTACTCATCTGACTCAAACAGCGACGCCGCTGCTGAAGTAACGCCAGTTTTTGCCCTCAAACAACTGGTGGCGCGCTTGCATCGCGAACAAAATAAAATTCAGGATTTGTTGAGTTCTTTGGGATTTGCCCTGCGAAGTTTCAACAATCTGAACCAGTTTTTAGAGTTGATACCGCTAATGGCAACGCGAGTAACCGATGCTGACGCGAGTGCGTTGGTATTGTTAAAACCTAACGGTCAAGTAAAACTAGAGCAATTGCACTGTCAGGATAGCGTTCAGGGTACGCAGATTCGGAATGCAATTGAAACAGCAACTCGTCAAATTGCAGAGACGGGGGCGAAAAAAGCCCTGTCGCTACCGGAAAATTCTTCAGAGTTAGAGATCGCTGAAGCACAACGACAGGACAAAAAACTAGCGACATTGGATGAGCGGGTTAACCAATACTTGGGACCAGATATTCAGTTATTTGGTACGCCAATTTTGGTTAAGCAGGACGAACGGGGGCGATTGTATGTTTTTAGCCGAGATCCCGATTACACTTGGACGGAAACGCGGCAGAAGTTAGTGCGCTTAGTGGCGGATCAGACAGCAGTTGCGATCGCTAACGACGAATTGACGGTCGAGCTACGCAAAAAAGAACGCCTCGATCGCGAACTGGAAATTGGCGCTGAAATTCAACAGCGTCTGCTGCCTCGCCAGTGTCCTACAATACCAGGGATCGAACTAGCCGCTCGCTGCAAACCCGCCAATCGCGTTGGCGGAGACTACTACGACTTTATCCCCACCCATCCGGATTGGCAGCGAACTATACAAGGAGAAAACGGCAAAACCAAGGGCGAAGCCGAAAGACTCGGCTCTAAAATCCAAAATCCAAACTGTAAAATCCAAAAGAAACGTTGGGGCATCGTCATCGGCGACGTAATGGGCAAAGGCGTCCCGGCGGGTTTGATCATGACGATGACGCGGGGAATGCTGCGAGCAGAAGTTCTTAACGGTCACTCCCCCGCTAGAATTCTGCAACATTTGAACCAGGTAATGTACGCCGATTTGGAAAATTCCCATCGGTTTGTAACTTTGTTTTATTCCGAGTACGATTTGGCTAGCCGTATCCTGTATTACAGCAATGCCGCCCACAATCCTCCATTTTTGTGGCAAGCAGCAACTCGCAAGGTAATGCGCTTGGATACGGCAGGAATGTTGATCGGCTTGGATGTAGACTCGCAATACGAGGATGCTCAAGTGCAACTCGCTCCCGGCGATACGTTAATTTACTACACCGATGGGTTGACCGAAGCGGCGAATCTTAGCGGCGATCGCTTTGATGAGGAAAATCTGATCTCAGCCTTCGAGCGAGCTTGTCAGCGTTGTACCGGAGCGCAACCAATTCTAGACTACTTGTTTAACGAAGTCCTGAAATTTATCGGCCCCGGAAACCGTAACGGAGATGATATGACCCTCGTGGTCATGCAAGTCGAACCGAGTTAGCCGCGATCGCCGAAAATTCCTGTGAAATCGCCTTTTTTTCCCTCAGTTTTATGCTAAATAAATCGTGGAGGTTGGCTCTCGCCGCCTCGATTAATTTCCAATTAGCGAGAAAAATTAACAATGGTCGTTAACGGAATACAAGCAATAACCGCCACTTGGTTGAGCTTCCAGGCTGTTTATCACGAGTGGATGCTCGCCTTTATCGCCAAAATTCCATTTACTTGGATAGATATTTTTCTGCAAGTTAAGCAAACTGACCTTGGAGGCGATGTCCAAAGAGCCTGGAACCACTTTGTCAAAACAGGGCAGCTTTGGGCGATGATAATTGGATTTCTTTTAGGCTACATGATTAAGAGTTTTACGAGCTTTGGTTAGCCACCCCTAGTAGACTAAATGCCCGGTTGGATCGACAAAAAGAGGACAAGTTGGATACGCAATTATCTCAAGCAGCCAATACAAGTAATGAGCCAAAAACCTGGAGCCAGAGGTTTGAGTCGGCGCTGCATCCGGCGATCGCTCGCTTTAATGCCAGTATTAATTTTGACATCGAACTGATTGAATACGACATCACGGGTTCGATCGCCCACGCCAAAATGCTGGCGCATACGGGAATTATTTCCCCTGAAGAAGGAGAGCAACTGGTAGCGGGTTTAGAACAAATTCGCACTGAATACCGCACTGGACAGTTTAAACCGGGTGTAGACGCCGAGGACGTTCATTTTGCCGTCGAA
>DNGJ01000475.1:34524-36807 GCA_003486305.1 Cyanobacteria bacterium UBA11371 | reverse complement strand
TCACCTTCAATTCGATAATTTACGGGTAAAGGTTGGGTCGAAGGTTGACAGAAGGCAATCTCCGGATCGGGTTCTCCTGGTAACAAATGGGGTAAATTTACATTCCAGAAACATCCCGGTTCGATCGGACGGTTAAATAATTCCTCCAATACTTTACCCGTCCACCTTGCCGCCGTATCCCAATCTACATTTAATTGGCGCTTGCGATAGTGGGAAACCGCGATACCGGGAATACCGTGCATGGCAGCTTCTCGCACCGCCGCCACAGTGCCGGAAATATAAACATCAACTCCCATATTGCCTCCCGCGTTGATACCAGAAAGTACCCATTTGACATTTTGACAAAGATGTGTTAAGGCGAGGCGGGTACAATCTGCCGGAGTGCCTGCGATCGCGTATTCTTTTTCCTCGCGGCGGTGGACGCGAATCGGGCGAGTTGTCGTAACTTGATGCCCACAGCCGGATAAATGGTCAACAGGGGCGACAATTACGCCAAAGCCGTTTACCGCTTTTTGCAGCGCCCGGATACCTGGGGCGTCGATTCCGTCATCGTTGGTTAGGATTAGTGTCACAGCTATAATAAAACAAATGACAAACTTATTTAGTCTACCTGCTTCAATAAAAAAGAAGTTATGGCTATAACAACCGCTTCATAAATTGCCGATTATTTCATTTATGTTACTAATGAAACAGGCTCGTTCATCAGTAATTTAAAAGCCAAATCTCGCAGAATCCGCAGCCGAAATTCAGCAATTGCTGGAACAACTAGCTAAAAATAACCAAACAATCGTCCAATCTGACAATCAAGCAGTTGTAGTTTCAGCAATTCACGCATAAATCAAGCGCAATCCCACAATAAAAGCACGGTTGTTGAATGCTTTAAAACCTGGTGGAACAGAGGCATTGAAACAGGCATTAGATGCGATATTTAAAAATCCAGCCGTCAGCATTTCAGTCGAGACAATTAAAGGATTCATTGAAGCGGAATAGTTAAATATTTCTCAGAGTCATGGCATCGATCGCTGAACCCGCCAGAGAATAAATTCTCTGGCTAATAGCGAAAGTCCTCTAAAGAGGACTAGAAAAACGCCTTCAGTCCACTGAGCGTGGACTTTAGCTATTAGCCGTGGACTTGAGTCCACGGCGGGCGGACAGCACAGGTGCAAAATCTGAAGTTTATGCCAAAATCTGAGTTCAAATTACTGTTTGATCCAGCTGACGAGTAAATCAATGTTTTAAACTCTAGGGCGCGATCGCTTCTATTTTTACTTTTCCCCTAAAAGCGACGTCTCTCCTCTACTCACCAGCAATACCCGTCACCTATATCATACAAATTGCTAAAATTCTCTCTTTTTTCTTTCTCTGCGTCCTGGAGCGCCTGGAGCGGTTCATTAAAAAATCAAACCTCAAATACTTACCGCGAGAACGCCACTAATTTATTTGTTAAAAACAATTTAGCGCAAGTAACAGGAGTTGAAATACAATTAAATTCCAAGTTTGATGGACTTGGCAACAGTATAATTTAATGCCAAACTGAAAATAAGCGGATAAGACTTCGCTCTAAAATAACTAAATATGGAAACCGATAACCAAATGCAATTCCAGCCGCAATTTTCGCAAAAATCCGGCAGTAACACGGCTAAGCTGCTAGAAACCTTAATGGGCGAAAATCCGCTACTTCGCGCTACTGCTGCGCGTGCTTTAGCAAAAATAGACTCTTACACCGCCACTACCGCACTGCTGCAAGCACTAGCGCATCAAGACAACTCGGTGCGTGCTTGGGCAGCTTGGACATTAGGACAAATTGGCACCGAAGCAGTAGCGATCAAGCTTGAACAAGCACTCAAGCATAATGTTGCCCAAGTGCGGATTTGGGCAACTTGGGCATTAGGGCAAATAGGTTCCGAACCAGCGGTTAAAGCCTTAATAAAAGCATTAGATCGCAAAGATGCCAGCGTGCGTTGGAGAGCAGCAGCCGCATTAGGAAAAAACGGCGCTAAAGTTGCAGTTGATAAACTGGCACAAGCACTCAACGATGAAGAATTTTATGTGCGTTGGCGGGTAGCTTCGGCGTTAGGGCAAATTAAAAGCGAAGCAGCGGTATCTCGGTTAGTGAAAAGCCTCAAAGATGAAAGCCCTTCAATATGTTCTCAAGCAGCTTATGCGCTAGGAGAAATTAGATCGGAAGAAGCAGTTAGCGGATTATTGCGATCGCTTTCTCACGAAGACTCGGTAGTGCGGGGAAATGCCCTGTGGGCATTGGGACAAATTGGCAGCGAAACC
>DNGJ01000475.1:9524-34426 GCA_003486305.1 Cyanobacteria bacterium UBA11371 | reverse complement strand
TGGGGTGCAGTAGAAGGGTTGTTGCGAAGTCTCAAAGATGACAACGGTGGGGTTCGCGGTGCTGCTGCTTCTGCGTTGGGAAAAATTGGCAATGCCGCAGCAACTGATGGACTGCAACAAGCACTACTCGATGCAGACAGCGGAGTCCGCCATCATGCTGCCGAAGCTTTAAAGAAAATCGGTAGTAAAAACGGGGATACCCCAGCTTTACTACCGCAAGATTCGGTTAATTTCGATAGCAACTCGCAGACAGAACGACTAATATCTGCGAGAGTTGTCACCAACTGCCACAATGATAAACTACCCATGCTCTTTATTACCTCCTGTGCGGAAGCGAGCGAGCATTTTCGCTGTACGATCAAAGCGCCATCGCTCAAACACCTGATTTCGATTGGTAGCCCAGGCGTCGCCCCACCGGAAGGGTGGACGAAAATTCCCCACCGACTGCGGCTAGAATTTCACGACATCGAGACACCTTACGACGATCCGGAATACGTTCTCGCCACAACTGATGATATCGCCAAAGTCATTAACTTTGCGTCTGAAATTTCCCAATCTGAGGGAGATCTTTTGATTCATTGTCAAGCTGGTATTAGCCGTTCTTCAGCCGTTGCTTTGACAGTTTGTACTTACTTACTCGGTGCAGGATCTGAAGCAGAAGCCCTTGCTTACGTCTTAGCAGTTAGACCTCAAGCTATGCCCAACTTGTGGGTAGTTGAATTAGCCGATGCAGCTTTAAATAGAAAGGGCAAGTTATTAAAAGTTGCCCAAAAACATCAAGATGCTGTTTTTAGCAAGTATAGAAATTATCAAACATGGGATGGTCAGTAGGTATATCAGAAACCGGGTTTTTTAGCAAAACCCGGTTTCTTTTCTCGTCGCGTGTAAGTTTTGTTGCAGCGGATTGCTTTTCGAGTAGGGTACAGCCTTAAGGCTTCGTTTGTATAGCGGCACCCTTAAGGGTGCCGCTATACAAACGAAGGTTTACCTCATGCGCCTGCAATCATATCATGTCCGGTGGCATCGGTAGCATCAGCAAAGGAAGGGTTTATAGAGATCTATCATGGTTTCACTTCATTGTTGGTAAAACCCGCCCCTACAAGATCAAAAATTAAACACTACCATTGCTACCGGACATAATATCAGCTATAAACTTGTCAATAACAAAAAACCTAACTGCCTTTCTCCTTGCAGTATAAGGGTGGGCGGAAAGGTTTTACGGTTGCATCTGCTTTAAATTCTGTTGCGCCCATTGGCTCAATTGTTGCGCTTCTCGATAAGCGGTTGTTCCTGGTTTAACTTTTTGTAATTGATAGATAATCCCCTGTAATTGGCTAAGTGTTCGATTTTGTTCCCAAACTGAATTATTAGTAGGAGTATTAGCTATCCAAGATTTAACTAGGTCTTTGGCTTGTTCCAAAGCATAAACAGATGCTTCTTCAGCTTGGCGTCGGGTTTGTACAATTCCTAAATTAGTTTTGTAAGTCGCGAGTAATTTTTGAGCGTTAATATAGTTAGGGTCTTGGACTCGAATTTGCTGGAGTCGGCTAATTGCTTCTTCCCACTGATTTTCAATTTGTCGCCACTTAGCTACTGGATGGGGCGGATTTTGCCCTAGTTTAGCTGCCTGTAAAGCGAATTGCTTGGCGGCTTGAATAACTTTACCAGTGCGTTCTATACTATCAGTAAGATTCTCAGATTGTTCAAAATCCCGCTGGTAAGCCGTAAGTTTTTCTGCGGCTGTTTTTCCTGCCCAAGTTTCTGTGGGAATTTGTGCTAGTCGATCGAGAGCGGCTTGCCAAGATGCGATCGCTGCTGCACGGGAGGCTGATGTTTTCGCTTGTTGATACTGCTGTTTGGCTGTCTTAAGTGCTTGTTCGCCTTGATTTAATAAAGTTTTAGCTTGCTTTTCTTGGAAAATTTGAGCCTGCATTTGCTCAAATTTGGAGCGCAGCGAGGCAAATTGATCCGAATAAACGGTTGTTTGACGATATCGCAATCTACCCCTGCGCGTATAGTAAGGTTCTGTTGATTCGTAAGTAACGGGTAACTCATCAATATGTGCTTTTGCTTGGGTTAATTTCTGTTCTCCTAATACTAAATCTGCCGCTGTAGTGGCTTGATTAATCAAACGATCGCTTTGCTCAACTAATGCGATCGCTCTCGCGTAGTTATCATCGATACTCATAGTCTCCGGAGCGGGCGAACTTGGAGAAGTCACAGCCGCTGGCGTGGGTGTATTCTGTGCTACTGGCTCGGTAGCATTTTGCTCTGTTGGTTGGGGAAGATGAGATACAATACCCAATACCCCAAGCGCTCCTACTGACCCGATTGTGAGTACAGTTGCGGTCTTTATTTTGCCCCATATTCCTGCCGGACGGTTGGCTCGTGCTGCTTTATCTAATACTTTGATGCTGAAGTATGGATAGGTGCTGATAACGATTTTCCGCAATTCTTCTAGCGAGGCGGGTGAGCCTTTTTGCGATCGCAGTTTTTCCAACTCTTCGAGTACCAGCTTCTTCTCCAGTTGGCTCAAGCGATCTTTGCCTGCACATTTTTCCACTTCTGCACGTAAAATTTCATCAGCGCGACGGGTGAGACTGGCCATAAAGTATACCTAGCAACCAACTAACTAAGTATTCCCACTTGACGACCCGACATGCCAAAGTGGATAAAGTCTTTAATCCAACGGAGGAAACAAAAATATGCACCAGCGTGGTGTGACAGTGTGGTTTACAGGTTTGAGCGGTGCTGGCAAGACTACCATTAGTCGGGCGGTGGAACAAGAATTGCGATCGCGCCGCCGTCTGGTAGAAATTCTCGACGGCGATATCGTGCGCCAAAACTTGACAAAAGGCTTAAGTTTTAGTAAAGAAGACCGAGACGAAAACGTTCGTCGCATCGGCTTTGTCGCCCATCTACTCACCCGCAACGGGGTAATTGTATTGGTATCGGCGATCTCGCCCTACCGCGAAATTCGTCAAGAGGTAAGAGAGCGCATCGGAGACTTTATTGAAGTTTACGTCAACGCACCATTAGAAGTTTGCGAACAGCGGGATGTCAAAGGTTTGTATAAAAAAGCACGGTCAGGAGAAATTAAACAATTTACCGGAATTGACGACCCCTACGAAGCTCCTTTGAAAGGAGAAGTCGTGTGTCGCACCGATCTCGAAAGCGAAGCCGAAAGCGTCGCTAAGGTTTTGCGGACGCTAGAAGAATTTGGATACCTCTAAATTCCTCAAGCTTTGATTGCAGGGGCGGGTTTTACAGACGATCGTATCAACCCCCCCTGAATCCTCTTAGCGAGTGCTAGGATATGATATCAGTACTTTTTCGCATAAGTCATAAATTAAAACCAGGGTTCAGTATTTTTGCTGAGGTGACAGCGAACGAGGAAAGGTTATTTTTAACCCTAGAAAACTAGAGAAAGATTTTATGAAGCAATTTTGAGTGAAAGCTAAAAAAAATTAAGTAATAAAATAAAGCATCATTGTCAGGGTAGTGAAATCAGAGTTGGTCGAGAGATTAAAGATCTAAAATAAAAGGAAAAGGACAAAGAAAATGTGCGGAATTGTAGGGGTAATAACTCGTCATTCTAGCTTCGATGTCAAACTAGAAAATGCTATAAAAAAACTCGCGCATCGGGGGCCAGACGATCGGGGAATGTGGAGCGAACCCCACATAAACTTAGCCCATACCCGCCTATCGATTTTAGACCTAAGTCCGCTGGGGCATCAGCCGATGAGCTACCAAAACGAGCGGTATTGGATAACGTTCAACGGGGAAGTTTATAACTATTTAGAACTGCGAGAAGAACTTTTAAGTTTAGGGCATCAATTTGTTAGCAAAAGCGATACAGAAGTGCTTTTGGCAGCTTATGCAGAGTGGGGAGTATCTTGTTTGGAAAAACTGCGAGGTATGTATGGCTTTGGGATTTGGGATCGAGAAACTAAAAAGCTGTTTATAGCACGCGATCGCACGGGAGAAAAGCCCCTATACTACTGGCACGACGAAAACGGTTTCTACTTCGCTTCCGAACTAAAATCCCTGCTAACGCTGTTACCAGAAACTCCCAAATTAGACCCGGTAGCGATCGATTTATACGTCCACTATCAATACGTTCCAGAACCGCTGACACCCCTGGTGGGAGTTGTAAAATTACCCGCAGCGCACTATCTACTACTTGACTTAGAAAATTGGGGGAATATAGAACCCCAATGTTATTGGAATTTAGAGAAAATCCCGCCAATTGAAGGCGATCCGGTGACGCTAATTCGCCAAGAATTAGACCGATCGATAGAATTAACATTACGGTCAGATGTACCGATCGCAATAGCACTGAGTGGCGGATTGGATTCGGGAGCGATCGCAGCACTAGCCGCACCTAAATATAAAGATACCCTGCGTGCTTTTAGCATCGGTTATCCCGGTCGTCCCGAATTCGACGAGCGAGATCAAGCCGAGCAAATGGCGGAGTATTTAGGCTTACCTTTTGAATCGATTGAATTAACCGTAGAAGACTTAGTTAATTTCTTCCCCAGTTTAATCGCTGCTAGCGATGACCCCGTTGCAGATAGTGCAGCTTACGGACACTATTCGGTAATGAAATTAGCCGCCTCGCGCGGGGTAAAAGTGATGTTGACTGGGATTGGTGGAGACGAGCTATTTTGGGGTTACAACCGCATTGTCAACGCCACTAATTTGACCGAACAAAAGAATCAATTTTGGCAATCTTCGCCACTGAATCAAAAAGTTTGGCAAACTTTGGGAGCGTTTACAGATACTCCTATTGCTAAAAAATTAAACAGTCCAAAAGTTCCCGGATCGATCAGAACAGCACTTAAAAATCTCGCAGAGCAGCATAAGTACGTTTATCGCGATCCACAACGGGCGATTTTCTACGATCTGTGGCCTGGATTTGCCAATGCGATGTGGTATAGCGATAAACTATATACCGATGCGACAGCCGCTCAAATTCCGGCTGGAAATCCCTACCGTTTGTTCGAGTTTGATTTAGCAAGCTGCGAAGATATTCCGGTAAAAATCACTCAGTTGCTCTTCGATACTTGGCTAGCATCTAATTGTCTAGCATTAGGCGATCGCTTGAGCATGATCTGTTCGGTAGAAACCCGACTTCCCTTGCTAGACTACAAACTAATCGAGACAGTCATCGGTTTGCGTAAAACCCAAGGAGATCATAATTTAGGACATAAATTCTGGTTAAAATCCGTCCTCAAAGGGATCGTACCCGATGAAGTCCTCACCCGTAAAAAACGAGGGTTTACCACCCCAATGGATGAATGGATGAAGGCGATTATTATCGCGTATATGGATAACCTGAAAAACGGTTATCTGGTGGAATTGAAGGTTCTCAATCGAGATTTTGTCGTCAAGCTGCTTGAGGAAGCTCAAAAGCAATCAAAGCATCTTTTCATCCTCTACAAATTGGTTCTGCTAGAAACTTGGTATCGAGAAGTAGTTGTAAAAAAAGAGGAAGAAGTTTTAGTTCCCGCTTAGACTCCAAATACAGAAACCCGGTTTCTTAAACAATACCTTCGTCAAACAGCCGACACCCTTAAGGGTGTCGCTATACAAACAAAGCCCGCCTACGCGGGCTGTCCGGATTTTAGCCCGCGCAGGCGGGCTTTGTTTGTGTAGCCCCAGGCTTTAGCCTGGGGGCTCTTGGCGTTTCAAAACATTGGCGAGGGTATTATTAAAAAAACCGGGTTTCTCCAGATCTTCACATAAAGCGAGTTAGCCCAACGCGGTAACGGTCTTTTTTAGTAACAGCAACTTCTCCAACTTCTAGGCGTCCTTTACCGCGAATCGCGATTAAATCTCCGGTTTTGACTTGATAGCTGGCTTGGGTAATTTCCTTCCAATTTACCCGCACGTCACCGCCATCGATCAGATCTGCCATTTTGCTGCGAGACATACCAAAACCAGCGGAAGCGATCGCATCCAACCTCAAAGACGCTTCTACTGTGGTCAATTCTTTCTTTTTCGGTTCTTTAACCTTTAATTCGCCTAACTCGATTTGCTGGGTTTTTACCGGAACCGAACGAACTTGAGTCAGTTGGGTTTCGAGAAATTCTACCATTTCCGGTACGACAATTGCTTGCGCGCCGCGTTCGCCCAAAACGATAATATCGCCGGTTTTTTCGCGCACAATACCCGTCCCCAACATAGCGCCTAAAAAGTCGCGGTGATTGGCGGGATCGAACAGAAAATTACCGGCAATTTCGATTGCGGCGACGGCGACTTGTGACGAGTCGAGGGGGAGATCCGAACGTGCGATCGCCATCCGCTGTCGTTCTGCTTGCGGATAACCACCCCAAGCACTTAGATGCACTTCTGTCAAGCGTCCAAACATCCGCTGAATTTCCGCCAACTCAGGTGGCGAAAGAAAATCCGTCTCGACAACTTCCCAAGTTTTGACAGCTTGATCTGCTAAGTCAATTGCCCTAGCAGCGACTTCTCTATTTTCAACGCCTTTTAATAATTCTTCTCGTGGTAACATCTGACAATTTGGTAATGGGTAATGGGTAATAGGTAATGGAAATTAGCAATTAGCAATTAGCAATTAGCAATTAGCTTTTCTTGCAATTACCAATTACCAATTACCAATTAGCAATTACCAATTTACTCTTCGACATAGCCTTGAATATTTTCCGGATCAAATTGGCGTATAATGCTAGTAGCTTTGCGGGTTAAAGTTTCAGAACCTTTCACCACAACTAGATATTTACCAGCATTTAAACGATTGCGGTAGGGCAAAGCATCGCCACCACCAAATACCAAACCAGTACCGCCACCGGCAAAAATACTACCCAGCAAACCAGAACCAGCACCTAAAATACCGCCGATTAAATGATTGCCAATTTCACCCGCCCAAGCAAACGTATTCAAATTTGTGGACAAGCTGAAGCCAACCCCGGCGAAAAAGCCGAACGGTATCAACCAAGTCGCCATCAGCTTGACTTGCTTAAGTGCTTGCTCATTGGGGTCAATTAAACCAAACTCGTCAGCACTTTTGTATCCCTTACCCAGGATAGTCACTTTATCCAAAGGTAAGCCTTCTTTCTCCAAAGCCGAGTAAGCGGCTTCTGCTTGAATGCGATCTGACAATACAGCGACGAGGTAGTTCATAATCCGATTTTACTGGATATTGGACGAGCGTTTAACCTTCTTTTTCCAGGGTAATACGAAATCTGCTGTTTTGACATCCTTCATGTAGCATACAAAAAATAGAATTACTTTTGCTTAATTACGACCAAGGTAATGTCATCAAAAACTTTTTGCGTTCCAATATAGCGCCGCACATCTTCAATTACCGCTTCTTTGATTTCCCCGGCGGATTTTTCCCAATTGCATCTGACTATTTCCGTTAGTCGATTTAGTCCGTATTGCTCGCTATTGATGTTTTCGGCTTCGGTTATCCCATCAGTGTATAACACCACCACATCCCCTGGATTAAGATGCACTTCTTGTGTGGCAATAAAGTCGGAAATTTCTTGCTCTAACCCAATCGGAAAACCTAGATCGAGCGTATCAATCCGTTCGACTTTACCCCCAGCGCGCACCACAATCATCTCCTCATGTTGACCGCTCAAACTTAGAGTGCCGTCAGTGTAGTCCAAAAGAGCGAGTGTCAGGTTTTTATGGGATTTCATTCGCTGGATGTTGCCATAAATTGTGCGGTTGAGAATATCCATAAATTGCACCGAATCGCTCAGGTTACATTCCTGGAGCGTTCTGACTGCTGTTTGAGTCATCAGCATCAACATCCCACTTTCTAAACCATGTCCGGTAACATCACCGATGCTAATTTTAACGCGACCATTTTGTTGCAGCACGTCGTAGTAGTCGCCGCCAACTTCATCCGCAGGTTCCATATATCCAGCGATTTCTAAAGCCTCAATAGCCGCTAATTCCTCCTGGTCTGGTAAAATCATTTGTTGCAGTTGCTTCGTCACATCTAGTTCAGCAGAAAGGCGGATATTTTCCGCTCTTAGTCGATTGTTGAGCGCGATAATTTCCTGGTTAGCTGTAGCCAATTCGGCGGTGCGTTGTTTAACTTTGTCTTCTAGAGTTTGATAGAGTCGGGCATTTTCAATCGAGATAGCGGCTTGTCCTGATAACAGTTGTAATACTTCCAATCTTCTTGGGGTAAACGCTCCCTCTATCAGATTATTCTCTAGATACACAATGCCAACTAGCTCGCCTTGATAAAGCAAGGGCGAACACAAGATAGACTTGGTCTGATGCGCTTTGATGTAGGGGTCAAGTGTAAATTTACCTTGATTCGCGGCATCATTTTTGACTACTGTTTCCCTAGTACGGGCGACGTAGTTGATAATTGATATTGGCAGGCGATTTTCAATCTCAATTGACTGCAATACGCTTGTGGTGTAGGCGTCGCCGCCTGCCTCCGATGAACCTACCTTTCCAGAAGCTTCAATCAGCCATTTACCCTCGCTCTCCAAAATCAGATGACCCGTTTGCGCACCGGCATTTTCGATCATAATTTTCATCAAAGAAGCGAGTAATTTATCCAGCACAATTTCGCTGGAAATCGCTTGGTTAGCTTTCATTACCGTGGCTAAATCTAAACTTTCGCCTAACCTGTAACCTGTTGATGTGCTAGTAGTTGCTAGCGTTTTTGCAATCGAAATTGCGCCCGAAGATTTACTCAATAAATGCGGGTATTTTGCTTCTAAATCCTCGACCTTTGCTTTCGCCCCCCACCGCGTATAGGCGTAGTGAGCTTCAGTCATATAACTTTGGGCAAACTTATCCATACCAGACTCAAGATAAAACTTTGCCGCCAACTCATAAGCTAATGCTTCTTCTTGGATAAATTCATTTTCCCTAGCTGCTTTAATCGCTTGTTCGTAAAGCTGAATTGCTTGCCAATGTTGCCCCAAAATTCGCGCCTTCTCAGCCTCAATTAGATGAAACTTATGCCGACAATTTTCCGGAGCATGATGCGCCCATTTCTGCATCTTTTTCTGATTGTTGTTAACCCGATTTAGCACTGCCTCTTTTTCAGAATTTGAAACATCAGCAAATTTCCCTAAATGCGCCAAAGAATCATAAAAATGAAATACACTAACAGCAATCATTGCTCTCACGCCGTCTAAATACTGTTCTGCCCTAACAGCATTTTCTACCGCCCTATGATAATCGCCAAACAGATAACATAAAATCAGTTTATTTAGATAAAGGTAGTGAAGTTCCGATCTTTCATTCGCTGCGATCGCACGTGAGGAGGCGCGATCTTCGTTGTAAGCCTCACCAGTTATACAAGTGTAAGAATCAGCCCTACCTAGTAAAGTAAGAACTCCCTGCCAGCACGTCGCATTCCAATTAAAAGGAACGTCTCGTCTGATTTGACTGATAGCATGGCTGTAGGTACGCATCTTCTGTTCTAGCCCTATCAGTTCGTGCCCCATAAAATACGAATGACCGCATATATAAAATGCACAAAAACCAGCAAATTCAAAATCTCCCGTTTCCACTCCGGATTGATAGCCCTCAATTACAAATGGTAATGTTTCCTTAAAAGGCTTTTTCCAGTGCATTACGTGAGCGCCAAACACCTCGCATATTTTCGACTTTACTTGCTTGGCATTTAACCGATTCATCAAACTTAAAGCCAAGCATCCAAACTTATAACCAGCCTCAATATCTTCAACTATTCCACACAGAACTATGCCATAAAGAACGTAACCAAATGCCGACCAGATAGCATTGCCATATTTGATAGATAAATTTACTTTTGATAGGGCAATCAACGCGAAAAGTTCAGGAGCAGATACATACGCAGCAGCTGTGATGCTAGATAAAATATGCATCTCTGCTAGCTTTTCGGGGTCTGTCATTTCCGGCAGGTTAATTAAGTCTTCAATTTCCGAGTCATTCCAGAGTCTTGCGGTTTCTAAGAGTGCTTTTTCAACGTCTAACTTACTCGGTTCTTCTGATAAGTTGATCCCCAACTGCGATAGCACGAATAGCCCAATCTTAATCGCTCCTTTGAGATTCCCCTGAGAAACAGCAGCTTGAATTTTCACATCATAGACTTTAACTTTTTCCGGCACTGTTAATGCACGGTTTTGCACCACAATAGCCAATTGCTCCATCTGCTCAAAGTCACCGTTAAGATATGCGGCTTCTGCGGCTTCTTCATACAGAGATAAAGTTAGCTCATAGGAGTCTTGCCAACTATCTGAACTCAGGAGTTTTAATCCGACATTCAAATACTCTTTTGCGGCTTCATAAGCGGCTGATGCTTTGGCTTTTTGACCTGCGGTCAAATTCAATTTGGCGATTTGCTCGCGTGAGTCTTGCTCTGCGATCAGTTCAATGCCAAGATTGAGATGATCTACTATCTCAAATATCTTTTCTGATAGCATTTCTGGTGCGGTATTCTGCAACAACAACCGACCAATTTGTAAGTGAACTGCTTGTTTTTGGTCAGTAGCAATTAAGGCATAAGCTGCTTGCTGTACGCGGTCGTGGAGAAATTTATAAGTTTGAATTAACAGTTCTTCATCTAATTCAGATGTAGGCAGAATTAACCCGGATTGAATTGCTATTTTGAGTTCGGGAAAAATTGCCGATTTCGATTGTTCGCAAACGATAGAAATGGTATCCAAGTCAAAATATGCACCCACACAAGCTGCTAACTGTAAAACCTGCTGAGTCGAGTCGGGAAGTTTCTTCAACTTACCAATCATCAACTCGACCACATTGTCTGTAATATCCTGCGCTTCAATGTTTGAAATATCCCACTGCCAAAACCCTTTTTGCAGTTCCTTATTAGTTAAGGAAGACTGGGGAAAGTGAAAGGTAATCAGATTCTCGGCGTACAGGGTTTTGAGAAATTGATTGGCAAAGAAAGGATTGCCGAGGGTTTTCCGCTGCACCAGTTCTGCCAAGGGTTTTACTGAAAAGATATCGCTGTATAACGTGTCAGCAATTAGCTGGCTAGTATGCTCTAGTTTTAAAGGAGCTAAAGTAATTTGGTTAACTGTTACTCCTTGCTTGCGTAACCCATCAACGGTCATGATGAACGGATGAGTGGGGCTGACTTCGTTATCCCGATATGCCCCAATTAAAAACAGATATTGCGTTTCGCTATCGGTCATTATCAGTTCGATTAATTTTAGTGTGGCAGAGTCTGCCCACTGCAAATCGTCTAAAAAGATAACTAATGGATGCTCTTTTGTGCAAAAGGCTCTGATGAAGTTTCCAAAGACGAGATTAAAGCGATTTTGTGATTCTGTTGGCCCTAATTCTGGCACGGCTGGCTGTTTGCCGACAATCAGTTCTACTTCGGGAATCACATCAATAATTACCTGTCCGTTGGCACCAAAAGCGGCTAAAAGTTTGGCGCGCCAAAGATTCAGTTGTGCTGAGCTTTCTGTTAACAGTTGCCGCACTAATCGTTTAAAAGCGGTGACGACAGCGGAATAGGGAATATTGCGCTGAAATTGGTCAAATTTGCCTTCGGTGAAATAGCCGCGCAGTCGGGTATTTGGTTTATGAATTTCGGCAACTAGGGATGATTTGCCTATACCGGAATAACCGGCAACTAGCATCATTTCGACTCCCCCAACTCGTTCCCAGGCTCTGCCTGGGAATGCCTGGGTGTGAGGCTCTGCCTCACTTGACGGAGGCAGAGCCTCCTTTTGAGCGTTCCCAGGCTGAGCCTGGGAACGAGGGTGGGCGCGCGCTACGCGCTCAAATGCTGTCAGTAAAGTTTCAACTTCTGCCTCGCGCCCGTAGAGTTTTTGCGGGATGTGAAATTGGTCAGAAATATCTTGAGAACCAAGGGGGAAGGTTGATATAGTTCCCTTTGTTTGTAACTCGATTAGACAGCGTTCTAAATCGGCTTTAATTCCGAAGGCACTTTGGTATCGATCCTCTGCGGTTTTTGCGAGCAATTTCATTACAATATCTGAAACAGCTTGGGGAATTTCTGGATTGATTTGGTGGGGTGGTACTGGCTGTTTGGCGATATGACAATGCACTAATTCTAGTGCATCAGTAGTGGCAAAAGGCAGTTGTTTTGTCAGGAGTTCGTAAAACGTGACGCCGAGGGAGTAAAAGTCGGTGCGATAGTCTAAAGAACGGTTCATCCGTCCGGTTTGTTCGGGTGAAATGTAGGCTAATGTGCCTTCTAAGACGTCGGGATTTTTGAGGGTAGGATTTTCTCTGGTGAATACAGTGGCGATGCCAAAGTCGATGATTTTGAGTTGCCCGGTTTCTGGGTTAAAAACAATATTGGTGGGGTTTATGTCTTTGTGGATGACATTGGCAGCGTGAATTTTGCCTAAAATATCAGCGGTTGCGATCGCAATCCTAAGAAATTCCTCTAAATCCGCAAACCAATGCCCTTTTCCAGAGGTTTCGAGCAATTTTTTTAATGAGTTACCCCCAAAGTCTTCCAGAATGATGACTAAGGTTTTTTGATATTTCTTTTGAGTATATGCTTTGACGACTCCTTCTATATTCAGATTACGCACTATCTCGTATTCCTGCTTATAGCGGGTGAGTTCAGTCTGGGTAGGATAATCTTGCTTGAGCATTTTCAATATAACTCTTTGGTTATCCTGTTGTTGGATGCCTCGATAAACTAATGAGTTAGGACTTTCGTAGATTTGGGCGATAATTTGGTAGCCATCAATTTGAATCATTTTTGAAAACTCCAAGCTCCATAAATCACCATTTTATTATTAGTTAAAAAAATAGATGACACCCTTAAGTATATGAATTTTCACGTTTGTCATCACCTAACCGCCCAGCCTTCTTCCCTTGTAGGCAAAGGGGAGAAATTACCAGCCTCTCTTTTCGTAGGAGAGAGGTTTGGAGAGAGCTTTTAGAGAATCAGTGAAAAGTTAGCTCAACGCCAATGTCAGTCAGCCTGAGTACCCGATCGCGTTCTATGGTGTACGCTCAGTTAAGGCTTGTTCAAGTTAAGGATAAGTTTAACATTTGAGGCGCGATCGCGAGAAACGTCAAAAGTAGCAAAAGTAGCAAAAGTAGGAAAATTCAGGAGGCGAAGGCTTCTATTATTTATTCATTATCTATCTGGGTTTGGCTACGGCAAGAGCTTGCTCGCACCAAGACTTTTTACCCGTGCCGAGGCGCAACGGTGCGGTGGGTTCCCCATCCAAGGGTTAAAACTTTATGGTAATCAACCGCGCACGCACCCCAATGCCTGTAGAATTACCTTCTGGGGATTTCTCAGGGTGGCTTGTTGCCATGACGGCTGCTGTTGGTGATTCCCTTTCAATACTGCAAACTTTCCTTCCCACCCCGCAAGGAGCAGCAATAAAGTTTTCCTGTCGTTCACGCATTCGGGGTGGGTTTCTCCCTTTCAACCCACTTGCTGACCATGTCAAAGGTTCTAGTTTCCGATCCAATTGACCAAGCTGGTATCGATATCTTATCCCAGGTGGCTCAGGTTGATGTCAAAACCGGGCTACCACAGGAAGAATTGATCCGGATTATGCCAGAGTACGACGCCTTGATGATTCGCTCTGGCACCCAAGTTACTAAAGAAATAATTGAAGCTGGGAAGCAGCTAAAAATTATTGGGCGTGCGGGTGTTGGCGTTGATAACGTGGATGTGCCTGCTGCAACGCGCGCTGGCATTGTGGTGGTCAATTCTCCAGAAGGTAACACGATCGCAGCAGCCGAACACGCGATCGCTATGATGCTATCCCTGTCTCGCTACATCCCCGATGCCAATGCTAGCGTCAAAAGCGGCAAGTGGGATCGCAAAACCTTTATCGGGGTGGAAGTCTACAAAAAAACCCTCGGTATCGTCGGTTTGGGTAAAATAGGTGCCCACGTCGCTACCGTAGCACGGGCAATGGGTATGAAACTTTTAGCCTACGATCCTTTTATCTCCACCGAACGCGCCGATCAACTCGGCTGTCGCTTGGTAGATTTGGATCTGCTATTTCGGGAAGCCGACTTTATTACCCTGCACATCCCCAAAACACCCGAAACGGCTAACATGATCAACGCCGAAACTCTGGCGAAGATGAAACCCTCGGTGAGGATTATTAACTGCGCCCGTGGCGGGATCATCGACGAAGCAGCTTTGGCGGAAGCGATCGCTTCTGGTAAAATCGGCGGTGCCGCCCTAGATGTATTCTCCAAAGAACCCATAGGCGAGTCCCCCCTATTGCATCTCGGTAAAGAAGCCGTCCTCACTCCCCACCTGGGAGCCTCTACCGCCGAAGCCCAAGTCAATGTTTCTATCGACGTAGCCGAGCAAATTCGCGACGTGCTATTGGGGCTACCAGCGCGCTCTGCGGTGAATATCCCCGGCTTATATCCCGACGCGATCGAAAAACTCAAACCCTACCTGCGACTCGCAGAAACCTTGGGTAACATGGTCGGTCAACTCGCAGGCGGAAGGATTGAAAGTCTCAACATCCGCATGGAAGGAGACTTAGCGAGCAGCGATACGAAACCCTTGGTCGTAGCAGCCCTCAAAGGTCTGCTCTACCCAGCGTTGCGCGAGCGCGTCAACTACGTCAACGCCGGAATTGAAGCCAAAGAACGCGGAATTCGCGTGATTGAAACCCGCGATGCCACAATTCGCGATTATACCGGGTCGCTGCACCTGGAAGCCAAAGGCTCTTTGGGCGACCACTCGGTGACGGGCGCTTTGTTAGGGAATGACGAAATTCGCATCACCGCCGTTGATGAGTTCCCCGTCAACGTCCCCCCGACGCAGAACATGCTGTTTACCCTGCACCGCGATATGCCGGGAATTATCGGCAAAATCGGTTCCCTGCTGGGCAGTTTTAACGTCAATATCGCCAGTATGCAGGTGGGACGTAAAATTGTTCGGGGCGATGCGGTGATGGTTTTGAGCCTGGATGACCCCCTCCCAGAAGGGATTTTGGCAGAAATTACCAAAGTTCAGGGAATTCGGGATGCTTATACGGTAACTTTATAAGTGCTGATGGCTAATTGCTAATGGCTCACCGAACAATTAGCAATTAGCCATTAGCCATTAGCAATTAGCGGCTCAAGTATGGCAAACAGCTGGTGGGAATTGCAAATTTTGTGCGATCCAGTGCTAGAAGATTCTATCTTTTGGCGACTGGAAAATTTCGGCTGTCGAGGGACGGCGAGCGAAACGAAAGGAAATTCCTACCTGGTACGTGCCTACATCCCCCAAGAACAAGCGCAACTTTTAGATTTGGCGGCGCTGTCTTTGTGGCTGCGTCAGGATGCTTTGGTGTTGGGGTTACCGATACCTACAACTCATTGGCATTTGATTGATGAAGAAGATTGGGCGAGTAGTTGGAAGGCGCATTGGGAACCCCAGGAAGTCGGCGATCGCTTCCTCATCTACCCCGCTTGGCTACCCGTACCCGATACTTCAGAGCGACTGATTCTGCGACTCGATCCCGGATTGGCGTTTGGTACCGGCACCCATGCCACTACCCAGCTGTGTCTGGAAGCGCTGGAAATGCGAGTCGATCAAGAAAGCCACGATGTTGTGGCTGATCTCGGCTGCGGCTCTGGAATTTTATCCATAGGCGCGATTATGCTGGGAGCGGAAAAAGTTTATGCCGTCGATGTCGATCCCCTAGCCGTGCGCGCCACTCGCAGCAATCGCACGCTCAATCGCGTCGATAGCGATCGCTTGATCGTAGAACAAGGCAGTATCGATCGCGTCATGAAAACGATCGATGCCCCCGTTGATGGCGTTGTTTGCAATATTTTAGCCGAGGTAATTATCGATCTCATCCCCCAAATGAGCGCTATTACCAAACCATCTTCTTGGGGCATTCTCAGCGGTATTTTATTAGACCAAACTAAACCCGTCGCCGATGTTTTGGAACAACACGGCTGGAATATTGCCGCCCTTTGGCGTCGCCAAGATTGGTGTTGTTTTAATGTCCGACGGTCTTAAGAATGTTTCTACAGTTAACTGAAGGCGGAAGCTGCTTTGATCGCAACGGCAGTTAAAGCATTCGCAACGACGGCTGAAGCATTCGCAACCACAGCTTACAGCAGATTGCTTTTCGAGTGAAGGAAAGCCTTATGGCGCAAGGCAAGTGTAGCGGCACCCTTAAGGGTGCCGCTATACAAACGAAGGTGTACCATCAACGGCTTCAGCATTTCTCGTAAAAGCTGAAGCTTTTCTTATAATATCGTGTCCTTAAGCATCCGACTTATATAGTTAATTGTGTTGTAGGGGCGGGTTTTACCAACAATGCAAGTGCAACCACGAGATATCTAGTTAAACCCGCCCCCCCGTGGGATGCCGATGCTTAAGGACTCGATATAACAGATGATATCGTGTTCGCTTGCTTTGGCATCGCACGCGGGGGGCGGGAAAATCAACACAATGAGTCACAGAATCATTGATTACTGGTAAAACCCGCCCCTACAAAACTATTAACAGATGCGAGTCCGATGCTTAAGGACATGATATGAAGCCGCGGTTTTCAATTCTTTTGAACGCATCGATTGGGCACGGCATAAATAAGATTTATGGCTCACCACAAGGCTGAAGGATGCCGTGCCCCTACGCGCGACTCAAGGCATTAACGCTCTTAAACGGAGGCAAAAAAAGACAAGATAAACAACATTCACTAAAATCAGCAGTCCTTTACCTATCCAAGATTGAACAAGATTAAAAACAGGGAATGTCGCTATAAAAACTAGCAATACCTCGACAAAAGATACAATCGAACCGTAATGTTTGGTATCCCAATAAGAAATCGGACTGATAAATCGATAATTGCTAAATGGGAAAAAGTGTCGGTGGGCGTCGTCGTTGTGGACTGGCAAATCTAAACAAGAATGCAGCATTAAACTAATGCATAATATTTGCATTTTTTCCCAACCAAATTTGTAACCAATTAGCCAGCCAATTGCAGCTAAAGGAATCGAATGGAAAATCGCTACAACAATTTGCCAGAAAGGTTCGTAATAGGTTTCTGTCCAAATTTGCTTTTCTGGTAGACGCGCAATTAATTTCGCCCATCCGTAGAACAAAAAAATTGGAATATCGGGTAAAATTGCCCCAATAAAAATAGGAATATTCCCTTGAGGAAACGACGATTTACCAAGTAAGAAAAGATTCAGAATTGCATGACTCGGTGTATTCATAATCAACCAAGGTAATTGGTAAGAGTTGACAGTTTACAGTTGACACGATCCCAAAAGGAACGATACAGAATCTTCTGGGGGGAAAATAGCAATTACCAATTACCAATTACCAATTACCGATTACCGATTACCCATTACCTGGTTGTCAATATTAATAAATGGTAGCGCTCCATTTCCACCCAATACCATTGGAAAATGCCCATCCCATTTTTCTATGGCTTGCTTTTGCAGAATTTCAGATGTTAAATTTTCTCGCAGCAATCTTTGCGCTTCGGCTTGTCCTTTGGCGCGATTAACTTCTGCTAGTGCTTCTTGGGTGGCTTTTTGAGCTAGAAATTCGGCTCTTTTAGCTTCTTGTTCGGCGATTTGTTTTGCTTCTACGGCTTCGCTAAAGCGTTGTGAAAAGTGGATATTGACTAAAGAAATATCATCGACGGCGATATTATACTGCGCTAGGCGAGTTTGCAATTGGTCGTCAATGCCTGCTTTGACTTCGCCGCGTCTGGTGATAATTTGCTCGGCGGTATAAAGTGCCATCACGGCTTTAAGGACTTCTTCAATTGCTGGGTTAATAATTCGCTGCACGACTTCACTTTCAGCGCCAATTTGTTGAAAAACTGTATTGGCTTTTTCTGGGATTATATGCCAATTTAGCGCTACATCTGTGTAGACATCTTGAAGGTCTTTTGAGGCTGCTTGCGCGGGGATTTGGTGTTTTTGTACGCGGATGCTGAGTTTTTTAACGGTATTGACAATTGGGACAATTAAGTGTATGCCTTCGTCTAAAACTTGTTCTTGGACTTGACCGAATTGCATGATAACGCCGCGCTCGCCTGCGTTGACAATGACGAAGGGTTTGAAGGCGATGGTGATGATGAGTAGTAAGATTGCGATCGCTGCGCCGAAAATCGATGATTTCATAGTGCTATAAGTTAAAATTGTTCGGGGTTGATGCCTCGTTGTCGCAATTGCTCGATCAAAGCTTGATAGCGCTGTTGTTGTTGTTGTCGCAGAATTTGCTCTTGTTCGAGAGAGGCTTGCGCCAAGTCGGCGCGCTGACGTTCTTGTTCTCTGAGTTGATCGAGTTCAACGGGTGTGAGGAACTTTTGTCCATCGGGGCGATAAATTTCTAGGGTGTCTTGTTTGAGTTCAAACCGAATGCCTAAACGAGGACTAATCCACCCATTGATTGCTTCAATAGGTTCTAACCAATCTCCAGCACGGGTAAACCCCGTTAATTCTATCTCGTCTGGGTCATAAACATAATATTCTTCTACTCCATAACGTTGATAAAACAGCGTTTTTTGCAGCATTTTTGTAGCGCGATTCCCAGGAGAAAGAATTTCAAAAACGACTTGGGGGGGAAGGTTATCTTCTTCCCATTGTTTGTAGGAACCTCTATCGCCTTTGGGTCTGCCAAAGACAACCATTGCATCGGGTGCAGTGCGAATGGTGTTATTTCCTTGAGTTGGATACCAAAGCAGATCGCCTGCGATAAAGACGTTATCGACGTTGGCAAACAAGATTTCTAGATTTTCTTTGATAACAACAATCCAGCGAAATTGTTTGGTATTGTCTGCGATTGGTTGTCCGTCGCTATCAGGGTAAATAATTTCTGGGGCAGTTTCAGCTCTTAGTTGCTGTACCATGCTGTTTTTGCTTGGAGGGGCTGATTTTAATTTTAGCTTTACTCGAATGCCCATCGCACAAGCGCCTCTACTCCCTCCGGCGGTATATATGCTCGATCAAACTTGTTATAACTGGTGATTAATTGGGAGCGTCGGCATTTGGGCGTATGACTTTAGGCAACATAGAAGCGGCACTTCATACCGAGCGGGATTTTCTAGCTCAGGTTCTAGACCAAATTGGTGTCTTGGTCGTCGTTATTGACCTGAAGGGGAAAATTGTTCGTTTCAATCGTGCTTGCGAGGTAACAAGTGGGTACTCTTTTGAAGAGGTACTGGGCAAGTCTTGTGGCGATTTGTGCTTAATTCCAGAACAAACAGGAGTGTTGGAGCAGCACAGAGAGTTTCCCAACCAGTGCGAAAATTATTGGGTCGCTAAGGATGGCACTTTGCGACTAATTTCCTGGTCTAATAATGCGATCGTTAACTCTTCTGGCGCTGTGGAGTATATCGTCAGCACGGGGATTGATATTACCGAAGGCAGACAAACAGAAACGGCAATGCGAGATAGCGAGGAACGACTGCGCCTAGCTTTGGATGCTGCGGACATGGGAATCTGGGACTGGAATCTTTTAACTGGGGTGGTGAGTTGGTCGCCGAAGTTGGAACAGATTTATGGTATTAAGCTTGACAGCTTAGAGGGAAGTTACGAACAATTTTTGGCGATTGTGTACGAGCAAGACCGGGGGAGGGTGAGCGATGCAATCCGCGCTTGTCGGGAAGAAAAACAAATCTACGATCTTGAATACCGCGTTGTTGCGTCTAATGGTGATATCCGTTGGGTGAGGAGCAGAGGTCGAGTTTTTTACGACGAAACTGGCGCGCCCGTCCGCATGGCTGGGGTAGACTTGGATATCAGCGATCGCAAGCAAGCAACAGCAGCATTACAAGCAAGCGAACGTTTTATTCAAAGCGTCGCCGATGCGGTTCCAGGCATTATTTATATTTACGACATTATCGAAAATCGCAATATCTATTGCAATCACCAGACGAGTGTGGTTTTGGGCTATACACCGGCAGAAATTCAACAGCTAGGAACCGCATTTTTCTCCACGGTGATGCATCCCGACGATCTGGCAAATATACAGGCAATGTTCCAAAAATTTGCCACAGCAAAAGACGGGGAAGTCATGGAAACCGAGTACCGCATGAGACATAAAAACGGTGAATGGCGCCACTTTTTGAGTCGGGATACTGTTTTTTTGCGAAATAGTGACGGTTCGCCAAAGCAAATTCTCGGTACTGCTTGCGATATTACCTCGCACAAACAAACTGAAGCGGCGCTGCGAAAAAGTGAAAACCTTTATCGCACTCTGGCGCAAAACTTTCCTAACGGTGTGGTTCTGTTGTTTGACCACAACCTGCGCTATTCGATCGCCGAAGGGCAGGGATTACCGCTGGTTGGTCTTGACAAAGAAACTATGGAAGGAAAAACGATTTGGGAAGTTTATCCACCGGAAATTTGCCAAGAAATAGAGCCAATTTATCGGTCAGTTCTTGTTGGGGAAGAGATCGCTTGGGAAATGCCGTTTCGCAATCGCAACGGCTACGTGCAGGCGCTGCCGGTAAAAAACGAGCAAGGAGAAATCTTTGCCGGGATGGTGGTGGTGCAAGATGTTACCGAGCGCAAAATTGCCGAAGATTTACAGACGAAATTGATTACCTCTTTACGGGAAAGCGAAGAGCGATTTCGCTGTTTAATTGACCAAGCTAGAGATGGAATTTTTGCGATCAATTCAGATGGTTGGTTTGTTGAAGTTAACCAGCGCTCGTGTCAAGATTTAGGATATACCTATGCGGAACTGTTAACTTTAGGACTTTGGGACCTCGACCCAACTTGGACTGAGGAAAGATTTGCAGAATTATTCAAGCAGCAGAGGGATCTCAGAGGCGATGATACCTTTGAAGCTGCGATCAAACGCAAGGATGGTTCGACTTTTCCTGTGGAAATCCGCGTCGGATTGTTAGAGTGGAACCATCAGCAATATATACTCGCTTTGGTGCGGGATATTACTAAGCGCAAGCGAGCCGAACAGGTACAAACTGGATTAATTGAGTTTCTCCAAGAAAGCGATGAGCGCTTTCGTCAGATGGCTGAAAATATCCGCGATATTTTCTGGATGCGTCAGGTAAATCCGCCCCAATTACTTTATATCAGTCCGGCTTACGAAGAAATCTGGGGTCGCAGTTGTGCGAGTTTATACCAGGAGCCTTACTCGTTTCTCGATGCCGTGCATCCAGAAGATCGCGATCGCGTGCAGGCTGCCTTCGATCGACAAATCCAAGGCGAATCAACCGATATGGAGTATCAAATAATACATAATAACGGAGCGGTTCGCTGGGTTCACGATCGCGGCTTTCCGATTCGGAATCCGTTAGGAGAAGTATACAGAATCACAGGAATAGCTGAAGATATTACGGAGCGAAAGTTAGCCCAGATGGCGATGCAACAGGCGAAAGAAGAGCTAGAAATGCGAGTCACCGAACGCACGGCAGCATTAACGATCGCCAATCACGAGTTGCGACAGGAAATTACCGAGCGCAAAATTGCAGAATTAGCGCTAGCAAAAAGTCAGCAAGAATTAGAATTGTTTTTCTCCCAATCGTTGGATGGTTTCTTCTTTATGATGCTGGACGAACCGATCCTCTGGGATGATACGGTTGATAAAGAAAAAGTTTTAGATTATGTCTTTTCTCACCAGCGGATTACAAAAGTCAACGATGCGATGCTGGCTCAATACGGCGCTACAATAAAGCAGTTTATAGGGCTGACTCCCCAGAATTTATTCGCCCACGATCTAAATTATGGCTTCCAGGTATGGAAGCAATTTTTTGATGTGGGAAGATTGCACGTTGAAACTAACGAGCGCAAGTTAGACGGGACGCCAATTTGGATTGAGGGAGATTATATTTGTCTTTACGACGAAAGTGGTAGGATTGTCGGACATTTTGGCGTGCAGCGGGATATTAGCGATCGCAAATTAGCCCAGCAGGCGCTGCAAGACAGCGAGGAACGCTTCCGCCAATTAGCGGAAAATATCGACAGCGTTTTCTGGATCAACGATCCCAAGACGAACGAGCTGATTTACGTCTCTCCCGCCTATGAAAAAATTTGGGGCAGAAGTTGTGCCGAATTATACGCGACCTCTAAATCTTTTCTAGATGCGATCCATCCGGAAGACCGATCTCGCTTCGTTGCTTCTATGATCGAACATCCTGAAGGTGACAACGATCAAGAGTATCGAATTATTAAGCCCGATGGGTCAATCCGCTGGATACGCGATCGCGCGTTTCCCGTGCGCTCGAGCAACGGGAAAGTATACCGCGTTACCGGGATTGCCGACGATATCAGCGATCGCAAGATGGCAGAGCAAGCTCTGCAAGAAAGCCAAAAACGATATACCCTAGCAGTGAGCGCCGGAAAAGTCGGCGTTTGGGATTGGAACCTCGAAACCAACGAAATTTATGTCGATCCGCTGTTAAAAGCGACTCTGGGCTATGCTGATGGCGAAATTTCAAACCATATCGACGAGTGGGGCAAGTTGGTGCATCCTGACGACAGCGAAAAGGTAATGGTGGTGGCGGATGCCTACTTGCAAGGATCGACATCGGAATACATCGTCGAACACCGGATGCTGCACAAAGATGGTAGCATCCGCTGGTTTCTCGCTCGCGGCACGGCGATTCGAGATGCATCGGGTAAGGCGTATCGCCTGATGGGAACAGATACTGATATTACCGAGCGCAAGTTGGCAGAAGCAGCGTTGCTCAAAAGCGAGGAAAGGTTCAGATCTTTAGTTGCTAACGTACCTGGGGCAATTTATCGCTATGCCTGGGATTCTCACCAGACAATCGAGTATATTAGCGATGCGATCGCCTATATTTCCGGCTACAGCCCAGAGGAATTTATTGGCAACCAAGTTCGTACATTTACCAGTATTATCGATCCCCAAGACATTCCACTGGTGGAAATTTCCTTGCGAGACGCGGTAGCTCTTAAAAAATCTTTTGCGATGGAATACCGCATTGTGCAACCCGATGGCAGTATCCGATGGGTAGCCGATCGAGGTCAAGCTAAGTACGGCGAGTCGGGTGAAGTTTTGTGGATCGATGGGGTAATTTTTGATATCAGCGATCGCAAACAAGCCGAAGAAGAAATTCGTAACGCTTTGGCTAAAGAAAAAGAACTCAACGAACTCAAAACCCGCTTTATTACAATGGCCTCCCACGAGTTTCGCACGCCCCTTAGCACTATTTTATCTTCGGCGGATTTACTCGAATACTACGTCGAAGAGAACTCAACCGAAAAACAACTCCAACATATCCAGCGAATTCAAAATGCTTGTTTGAATATGACTCAGCTATTGAACGATGTTTTAGTAATTGGCAGGGCAGAAGCCGGAAAACTAGAGTTTAAACCATCACCGATTAATTTGGTGCAGTTTTGCCGCGATTTAGTCGAAGAAATGCAACTGGGTGCTGGCTATCAGCACAGGATTACCTTTGAACTGGTCCAAGACCGATTACCGATGACCGAATTTATACCTTGCCTCGATGAAAAACTGCTGCGATACATTCTGAACAACCTGCTCTCGAATGCGATAAAATATTCGCCATCTGGGGGAAATATTTCTCTGAGGCTCGATTATCAAGATAACCATGTTATCTTGCAGGTAGAAGATGACGGAATAGGCATTCCCCCAGAAGACAAAGACCACTTATTTGAACCTTTCTATCGGGGTAAAAACGTTGATAATATCGCTGGAACGGGATTAGGATTAGCCATTGTTAAAAGGTCGGTGGGCTTACACGGTGGACAGATTGATTTTAATAGTAAAATCGCTAGGGGGACTACATTTACTGTTACCCTGCCTTTGGATGGCAATGGTTAATTGTTATTTGTCAATTACCAATAACCCATGACCCATGACTCAAAAAATTTTAGTGATTGAAGATGAGACAACAGTCGGTCTTAACATTAAAGAAATCCTGGAATCGGGAGGATTCGATGCGATTGTTGCAGCAGACGGCAAAATTGGCATTCAAATGGCAAAAGAACAATTGCCCGATTTAATTGTTTGCGATATTATGATGCCGGATATCGATGGATACGGTGTGCTGACAGCGTTGCGCCAAGATGCGGCAACGGCAACAATTCCATTCATATTTTTGACGGCAAAAACCACGCGCGATGATGTGCGTCAAGGAATGAATTTAGGAGCGGATGATTATCTGACTAAACCGTTTAGGAGAAAAGAATTATTAGATGCGATCGCTTCCCGACTCGCCAAACAAGCCAAGGTGAAGCAACTGCAAGAAAAAATCGAAGAACTGCAAGAACTAGATCGGCAAAAAGATGAACTGATTTGGACTGTGAGCCACGATTTGAGAGCGCCGATTGCTAATATAAAATTAATCGCCGAAACTTTAAGACTTATATCCCCAAATGCAGAGCAACAAAAACAGTATCTAAATATATTAGAAACCGTCTGCGACCAAGGAAACGATTTAATTAATAACCTCTTGACTTGGCGAAAGTTAGAAGCCGCAGAATATACACTTGAGTATGAAAATATTAACCTTGAATACTGGTTGACAGGATTGCTAGAACCCTTTGAAATTCGCACGCGCGATCGCCAGCAAATATTCAGAATTAAAATTCCGTCAGACTTGCCACCTTTCAGAGTCGATACAACCGGCTTAAAGCGTATTTTAACAGAACTGCTCAATAATGCCTGCAAGTATACATCCTCTGGTGGAAAAATCAAATTTCAGGTGATTTATCAACCCGCTTCTTCTGCTAAAAATCCTGGCGTAATGAGTTTTATTATTGCTAATGAAGCTGAAATTCCAGAAACCGATCTTCCCCATATTTTTGAAAAGTTTTATCGAGTGACTCACAGCGATGCCCAGTTTCAAAGCGGCACTGGGTTAGGATTAGCCATTGTGCAGCAGCTTGTGGAAAAACTCCAAGGAACAATTCAAGCAGAAAGTAGCAGTGGATGGACAAGATTTACGGTTAAATTACCCAATTTGGGAATTTAAGATTGTAGATTGCAGATT
>DNGJ01000475.1:0-9324 GCA_003486305.1 Cyanobacteria bacterium UBA11371 | reverse complement strand
AGATTGTAGATTGCAGATTGCAGATTGCCAATTCAAATTAAATCTGATATCGTTTCCGGCTACATCTGAATGATTAAAATTGGTTGTAGGGACTAAGGCTAAAGAAAGTTTTATCGCCAGCGCCAAGTTTTTCTCCTGCCGTGTCCCTACTCATGATTGGGATGCTGCAATTATTCAATTCTGCAATTCTGCAATTCTGCAATCTGCAATCTGCAATCTTAAATCTGAAATTATCTCAGCGGTTTAAATTGATAGCCATTTTTAGTAGATTTAACCACAACTAATTGAACGGCTGCTTCCCGATCGCCTGTAGGACGAAAACTGACAACTCCTGTAGATCCCGTCACCGAAAAATTCGATGAGGAAAGCGATCGCTGCACGCCGTTGCGAGTCGGATTGTTGCGAATCGCAGCAATTAAAGCTTGGGTAGCATCGTAAGTCAGTGCAGTGCGCCAATTAACGCTAACTCGCTCGGATGTCAATAAATTACTACTTGTATTCTTACCATTATTTAAAGTTTGGTCTGTGGAATTTTTCCCCCAAAGTTGCATTGCTGATTCGCGAAATTTTTCCCCTTTTTCCCCTAAAAGACTGCCAGGAACTGCTAGCACCATTCCCTCGGCATCTTCCCCAGCAATTTCCAGAGTTTTAGTTAGATAAAAACCATCTCCCGCCAGCATATTTAAGCGGCGACGGTTAACATAAACCACTTGAAGTGCGCGGTCTAAAACGTCGTTAGAAGGCAGCAATACAATCGCATCCGCGCCCTGTTTAATCGCGATTTCAACGCTTTTTCTCGCATTAAAATCCGGGCGCGATAAATCAAATTCAGCGATGACTTTACCGCCACCCTGGTAGAACAAGGCATCTTTAAATTCATGCTTGATTGATTGACTATAAACGCTGTTTCCGTTGTAAAATATCGCTGCTTTTTGCTTGTTTAACTGGGTTGACATATAAGTGGAAAGCGCCCTGGCTGCGTAGCGATCGCTTGGCATGATCCGAAACACATAGCGTCCCAATTCCGACAGTTGAATTGCCGAACTTACAGGGGCAATAGCAACTAATTCCCCGGATTGATAAACTGCTCCGGCAGCTAAAGTTGTATCGCTGATTCCATGCCCCACCACGCCCAAAATTTCTGGGTTTTTCACTAATTCTTGCGCCAGGGATTTGGCAATTATGGGGCGGTTATCGTCGTTGGCAATTGCCACTTTTAAAGGCACGCCATTAATCCCACCAGCCGCATTAATTTCATCTTGCGCTTGGGCAATTCCCCGCAACATTTCATTGGCAGAATCCGGAGTAATTCCCAGAGGGACTGCGGCGGCGATCGCATAATATTTCCCATTACCAATCCGGGCATTATTCAAATAAATTAAACTCTCCGGATCGGTAATATCTGCTTGGCGGGCAGCTGCCAAAGCCTTGATAGCTTGCTTGTAATCGCCAGCTCTGAGAAAATCCACGCCTTCTTGTTTGGCGGGATTATCCGATCCGAATGTTAAAATTCGGTCGCCGAAGCTAATCCTTTCCTTAGCACTGTTATCAGTTTGAACAGGAGAAATACTATTAGATTCGGGTATTTGTGCCGGAGGTTGGAGGCTTTTTGTCAGGAAAAAGAAAGCAATTGCCGCAGAAGCGATCGCTCCCCCCATGAAGAGCAATTTTCGATGAGGCGGGTGGTGGAGCAGTCTATCGACGGGTGGGGCATCGATCCAAGTAGTATCGACAGAAAGAGAAAGCATTTGCAGCGCCTGTAAAACATCAGTCGCCGACTGATAGCGATCGCCAAAATAACAGCGCACCATTTTATCTAAAATAGCTGCAAAGCCGTCGCTGACAGTTGCCCGCTCTCGCCAGATAATTTCAGAAGTATTTTTATCGTAGGGCAGCTCGCCAGGATTGATTCCCGTCAAAGCCTTAATTGCGATCGCACCCAATGCATAAATATCGCTATTAAAATGAGGTTGACCTGCCAATTGTTCTCTTGGCATATAACCTTGAGTGCCAATAGCTACAGTCATCGCCGTGCGATCGCACATTGCCTCGGTAGGAACATCAGTTATCTGATCGGTTATCTGATTTCCAATATCCTTCACCGCCCCAAAATCAATCAAAACTAACTTGCGATCCGAGGCGCGGCGAATCAAATTGCTGGGCTTGATATCCCGGTGAATTACCCCTTCCCCGTGTACAAATTCCAGAATTTTCAGCACATCTTGCAGCAAGTCTATGACGTAAGCTTCCGATTTTTTTTCACCGGGCGGTAGTTCAGAAGATAGGGAATGCCCATCAATCAACTCTTGCACCAAGTAAAATTCTTCGTTCTGTTCAAAGTAAGCCAACAATCGGGGAATTTGGTCGTGTTTGCCCAATTTTTCGAGGATTTGCCCCTCAGTATGGAAAAGTCGCCGCGCCACGGGCAAAACCGCCGGATTTGGCTTTGCCGGTTTAAATTGCTTCACAACGCATCGGGGATTGCCTGGGCGCTGCATATCTTCTGCCACATAAGTTTGGCTGAATCCCCCCGCACCTAAAATTTCGATAACCTTATAGCGCGATCCTAAAATTTGTTCGATCATGATGTCTTTATTGTGCAGCTGTCAGGTATTGCATGTGGGGTGTCGCCGAGCTTAAATCTTCAGGACTTAGGCGCATATTCCGGGTTTCTCTGAAAAATCTTCGATTTAGTCGTAGAGACGTTACATGTAACGTCTCTACTAGAGATCTAGGTCGAAACTAAGGTGATGTCCTCGTCGTGCATAAGTCCCAATCTTGCAGCATTGGCAGTCAAAAAACTTCGCCCGAAAGGGCGGTTTACGTCAGTGTATGTTTATAAATAAAACAAGCATAAAAATTTTCTAGCCCAGTTTCTAGTTTATGAAAATAAATCAACGCCATGCATGGCCTAGTACAGTTGAAGAAGCAATCCCGATTCAGCAGCAACTCGCAGGCGAAGTCATCACCGCAGATCAATTGGGGGCGGTGCAGTATGTCGCTGGGGTGGATGTAGGATTTGAGGAAAATGGCACGATAACGCGCGCGGCGGTAGCGGTGCTGAGTTTTCCCCAATTGGAGTTGAAAGAATATGCGATCGCAAATCGTCCTACCACCTTCCCCTACATCCCCGGATTTCTTTCATTCCGAGAAGTTCCCACCGTCATCGACGCCTTGGAAAAACTCACCATCACCCCCGATTTAATCTTATGCGACGGTCAAGGAATTGCCCATCCCCGCCGCTTTGGCATCGCCTGCCATTTAGGAGTTTTGATCGATTTTCCCACCATTGGAGTCGCCAAATCATTACTAATTGGCAAGCACGAAACGTTACCAGACGCAAGGGGAAGTTGGAAACCTTTAATAGATCGAGGCGAGACAATTGGGGCAATTTTGCGGACTCGCACCGGAGTCAAACCGATTTATGTTTCCAGCGGACATCGCATCAGCTTGCCTACTGCGATTGATTATGTAATGCAATGCACGCCAAAATATCGCTTACCAGAAACCACTCGTTGGGCTGATAAGATAGCCTCAAAGAGGGGAAAATGGCCTTTACTTGAAACGGTCGAATGAATCAAAATGTCTCAAGAATTATTCGAGGTACTGAGATTAGCCGATCGGCTTTCACCCGACGAGCAATTAGAGCTAATTTCTTATCTAGTACAAAGACTTAGAAAATGCGACATCAAACGCAAACCCCGTCGCAGTGTCATGGAATTTGCCGGAGTCGCCCCCAATCTGCTAGGAGGTATGGATGCTCAAGAATACGTGAACCGCATTAGACGGGGTGAATTTCCAGAACTTGAAATCGAACAACAGGAATCGGAGAAACAAGAGTGACCATTGCAGATAGCTTACAAGGCGCGAGCAGGCTGTTTTTAGACAGTGCGCCCGTTATTTACTTTGTTGAAAGAAACCCTCAATACTTTGACCTAGCTAGAGCAGTTTTCGAGAGGATTAACACAGGAACCCTAATAGGTGTTGCTTCACCCGTAACTTTAGCTGAGTGTTTAGTGCGTCCCTACAGCTTGGGACAAATAGAATTTCAACGCTATTTCATTGATTTACTTACTAACAGTACAAATATTTAATTTGTGCCAATTGCTAGCCAATACCTAGCAATACAAGCGGCTCAAATTCGAGCTAGATACAATCTCCAATTGCCTGATGCTTTTCAAATTGCTGTTGCTTTAGCAGCCAATTGCCAAGCATTTCTAACCAATGATGTAATACTTAAACGGGTGACAGAATTGCAGGTGTTGGTGTTAGATGAATTGGCTGTTGCCTAGAGAAAAAAATATGGCGATCGCTACCCCAGCCGAAACATTCTTAGGGTTTGTTATGGTATGATCGCAGAAAATCAAATTTTGTCATCACTCTTAGGGTAGATGTCAGATACCAGCTCTCCGACTTCTCTAAGCAATCGGGGATTTGGGATCTAGCCAGTAGGTGTATTGTAAATTTAACTATCCCTACCTGCCACTGCAATAATTTAGTTACAAATTAAACAGGAGAAAAATGAGCGGTCTTACCTGGATTTCCTCACAAGAAGTAGACTTCGGCAACTGTTACGGTGAAGCCATCCATATTCCCGGTTCGATTCAGCCTCACGGAGTGCTTTTGGTTCTCCAAGAGCCTGAACTTAAAATTATACAGGTTAGTAACAACACCGAGCAATTTTTCGGAATACCCGCTCACTCATTAATTAACAAAAAGTTAAACGTTATATTTTCTCAATATCAAATCAAAATTCTGAAACATTGCCTTTCGCAAAAGAATCCGGAAACATTGAATCCTCTGAGATTTTCAGTAAAAACCCGAGATAATACTTTAGTCTTTGATGGCATTATCCATCGGAACGACGGTGGATTAATTCTGGAACTCGAACCCGCCTTATCTTCACAAAAAAACTCTAATCAGGGGTTTGACTATTTGGTAAAATCGTCAATTTTAAGCATCAAACAAGCTTCGAGCTTACAAGAAGTAGCCCAATTAATTGCTAAAGAAGTCAGAAGCATTACCGGATATGACCGAGTCATGATCTATCGGTTTGAAACAGATGACAGTGGAGTGGTAATCGCTGAAGATAAAAAAGAAGAACTGGAATCTTACTTAAATTTACATTATCCATCTATCGACATTCCGCCGCCAGCCAGAAAACTTTATTACAAAAACTGGCTGCGCTTAATCCCCGATTTAAATTACCAGCCCGTTGAAATTATTCCGGCTAATAACCCGCTGACAAATGCCCCCTTAGATTTAAGTTATTCTTTGTTCAGAAGCGTTTCGCCTTGCCACGTACAATATTGCAAAAACATGGGAATGTCGGCTTCTATGGTGATTTCTTTAAATCACGAAACAAAATTATGGGGGTTAATAGCTTGTCATCATTACTCGCCGAAAAACATTAATTATCAACTCCGTAAATATTGCGAATTTTTAGGACAGATGATGTCGCTTTATATTGTCCAAGCACAAGAAGAAGAATTCAAAGAATATCGACAAAACATTTTTGAAGTCAACCAATCATTACAAGATAAAATATCTGGTAATTATCATAATTTAGCCAAAAATTTAGAGCAAAATAGCAGCAGTTTACTCGATTTAGTCAATGCCACAGGAGCGGTGGTTTACTTGGGAGATAGTCTAAATTTAATTGGTGAAACTCCCCCAAGAGATCGGGTTCTGGATTTGCTGAATTGGCTGATAAGTTCCCACAGAAAAGAAGTATTTTTTACCAATTGTCTCTCCCAGGTTTATCCCCCAGCCAAGGAATTCAAAGACTCAGCCAGCGGCTTACTCGCCGTTTCTATCTTTATCAATCAAATTTCCTACAACATTCTCTGGTTTAGACCAGAAGTGATTCAAACGGTAAACTGGGGGGGCAATCCCAATGATTCTATATTAGTTGAAAGCGATGGTAGCATCCGCCTGTCGCCGCGTAGATCCTTTGAATTGTGGAAAGAAACCGTTCGCGATCAGTCTTTACCCTGGCAACAAGTTGAAATTGATGCTGCAAGGGAATTGAGGAATGCGCTAATGCTAGCAGTGTTAGAGTTTTCTCAGTTAGCATTGCAAGAAGCAGCCGAACAAGCAGAAATAGCCAACCGTGCCAAAAGTCAATTTTTGGCAAAAATGAGCCACGAACTGCGTACACCCCTCAACGCTATCCTTGGCTTTAGCCAATTATTAGTTCGGGAAGATAGCTTATCTTCAGAGCAGCTAAAACAGTTAGGAATCATCAATCGCAGTGGCGAACACTTGCTGGATTTGATTAACGATGTTTTGGAGATGTCTAAAATTGAAGCAGGCAAGTTAACGCTCAACGAACGCAGCTTTGATTTATATCGACTATTAGACTTAATCCACGAGATGCTGCAACTCAAAGCCAATGCCAAGGGATTGCAATTTATTTTTAACCGGCTGCCAGAGGTTCCTCAATATGTCATTACTGACGAGAGTAAATTACGCCAAGTCCTAATTAATTTATTAGAAAATGCGATCAAATTTACAAAGCAAGGGAGCGTTAATTTGCGAGTCATGGGAGAGGAGCAAGAATCACCTATGAGCCAAGTAATTAAATTTGAAATTGCCGATACGGGTTTAGGGATTGCTCCGGAAGAACTCAACAGTTTATTTGAACCATTCGTGCAAACAGAAACAGGTCGCAATTCCATGCAGGGGACTGGTTTGGGTTTACCGATTAGCCGACAATTTGTGCGGTTAATGGGGGGAGATATTAAGGTTAGCAGCACCGTGGGTCAGGGGTCAACTTTTAGGTTTAATATCCCAGTTCACCTCGCTGAAGAAACTGAAGTGCAAAGCCGAGCAAATTTCAAACGGATCGTTGGTTTAGCAGCGAATCAAGAGAGCGATCGCATCCTAGTTGTGGAAGATGTGCCGGAAAATCGCCAACTGATGGTTCAACTGCTCAAAACAGTAGGTTTCAAGGTGCGTACAGCCGTTAACGGATTGGAAGCGATCGCTATCTGGCAAGATTGGGAACCGCACCTGATTTTGATGGATATCGAAATGCCAGTGATGAATGGGTATGAAGCAACTCAACAAATTAAAGCCAACCCTGAAGGTAAAAATACAACAATTATTGCCTTGACTGCTCACGCTTTCTCCGAAGAACGCTCGGATATTTTAGCAGCGGGGTGCGATGATTTCTTACCCAAACCCTTCCAGGAAGAGATACTGTTTGAAAAAATAGCAACTCATCTAGGCGTGCAATATCTTTACGAACAGGAAGAGCCAACTCTCTTACCCGAATTATCAGAACAGCCATTGAAATTAAGCAAAAATGACTTCAGCACCATGCCAAAATCTTGGGTGGAAAAACTATATCGTGCGGCAATTACAATGGATGAAGACATGCTGGGCAAGTTGATCGCTCAAATCCCCCCAAAACAGGCAACCCTTACCACAACCTTAACCGATTTGGTCGATAACTTCCGTCTGGATATCATCGCCGACTGCGCTCAAGCCAATTTGGAAGAAAATGCTGAATAGAAACCGGGTTTCTTAGGAGATCTTGACTAGAAACCCGGTTTCTTGCTTGCTCGCTGGTTTTTCAACCAAAGATCTTTACGAGAAACCGGGTTTTTCTGCGTATCTTAATATATAAACTCAATTAAAAACAACGACAATGAACCAACTAACCTTAGAATGGCAAGACGCAGGACAAAAACAAAGCCAAACAATTAGCGAGCAACAGGCGAGTAAAAACCCTGGAAGCGTTCGCATCGGTCGCGATCCAGTCCGGTGCGATATTGTATTATCCCATCCAACTGTATCGGGACTGCACATCGAAATTTATTTCAACGCTTGGCAGCAAAGGTTTTACCTGCGAAACTTGCGAGAAACAAATCCGCCTTGGGTAGATGGTGGGCGACTCGATGTGCCGGAAGTAGCTTTAAACCAGGGTACAACCATTTATTTGGGAGAAACGCAACTCAAAGTGACTGGGGTTTCCATTGTTGAAAGCAACGTTCCCCCAACAGTTTTAATCTCGCCCCACGCACATAGCACTAACCAAGGAAAATTTCCCGCAACTCCTCACCGCAATAATCCCACAGTACCGCCTGCGGTTCCCAATGGGGCGAACCAAACCTACGGTTTGCAGTGTCCCAAATGCCAGCGCATTTCCCCCTACGAACGACTCGATATTGGATGTCCTTGGTGCGGAACTTCCCTAGCGGCGGCAGCAAGTGTTTTAATAACACCAAAGCCGTAATTTGGGGGTAAAGTACGATGAGTCCAAAACCCTTGCTAATTTGCCTCAGATGGGAAGATCCCGCCACGGGAGAACGACACGAACCCTTGCTTTGCGTTCCGATTGCTTTGGGACGGGATTTTAAAAGTATGCCAACGCAGGCAAACGGAAACCGCGTTTCCCAGTTGGTATTAAACAGCAGTGAAGTGTCGCGCTTCCACGCTTTAATTGACGAAGATCGGGGCGGGTTGGTAATAATTGACCAAAACAGCAGTAACGGCATTTTCGTCAACGGTCAACGCCAAAAGCGAATTACAATTTCTAACGGCGATGTAGTGCAAATTGGCCCCTATCAAATCAGCATTGCATTAACTGCAAGTGGCGCAACAAATGGCGCTGCAACTATCGAAATTCCCAGGAGCGAAGAGGAGGCGGGAAGTAAAGAATTCTCCGCTTCGTCTCCATCTTTCCCCCCATCGGTATTTGAAGCGCAACAAGTTTCGGTGCAAGATTTGCACGCAACGGGGTTACCCGTGGATGAAGCAGATTACGTTGCCGTGGGTGCGGGATTGGGTAGTTTTGCTTGGGTGGATTTGTTAAGAATTCACGGGGCAAAACCGAGTCAAATTGTGGCGTTGGGACTGTACGAAAAACCTTACGGACATTACCAAAAATTGTGCAGAAATTCCCAAATATTTCCCCACGAAAGGTTGCGTTCTAATTCCGATTCTTGTCCGGATAATATTTGGGGATGGCCTAGTTATGCGCTGCGGGAAGCTTGGCGCGAATTGATTAAAGGGCAGATTAAAACAGCGTTGGGGTTATTGTGGCAAGTGTTTGCAGAACCGGCATTTGCTCAAACTTATACACCGCGTTCGGGGAATGTATTTGCAGCATTAGACCGAGAAGCAAAGCGAATTAATTGGGAGCAAATGTATCGTTACGGACGAGTGCGGGCGATTCGGAAAACAGATGATGGAAGGTATGCGATCGCCTACTCCCGTTCTACAGCAAACCAGCGCGATCGTGCCATTATCATCGCCCGCTACGTCCACATCGCCACCGGCTATCCCGCGATTCAATTTTTACCCGATTTACAAGCT
>DNGJ01000477.1:16514-17112 GCA_003486305.1 Cyanobacteria bacterium UBA11371 | reverse complement strand
AACCAGCGATCGCAACCTGCCCGGTCGCTGGTTTTGTCTTTCAAGACCCCATCTAGGCATCACCTCCTTTTCTGATTTCTACATTAGTAAAATTGCTTTTACTTAGATTATTACTTAGGTAAAATATCTTTGTCAATAGTACTTTTGTATAAATGTAAAAATGGAGGCAATAAGTTGAGAGGATTAAAGCATGAACAAAAGGGGACGCCCCAAATCGGGCAAGAACCGCAAGACAGTGGGATTGAGTGTAGAACCGGAAGCTTGGGATATGTTCGAGAGCCTAGCCAAGAGCTTCAACATGACCCGCTCGGAATTGGTAGAAGCGATGGCGAGGGGAGATGTCCAGGTAGAAGCGTTAACCCAGAGGCAAGCCTTGGGAAAATTCTTGACCATCTAAAACAACTGCGAGAGCAGTACTTAGCCTATGTGGATGCTCATGGTGAGAGACTTCAAGCTCGTTTCCGTGAGAATAGAAAGCACAGGCTCCAAGCAGTTGAAACGATGGATCAATTGGAAGTAGAAATTATTGAGCTGCTAAAAAAAGCTGAAGTAACCGAGGAATCGGAAGATTAACCTTAACCAGCGATCGCAACCTGCC
>DNGJ01000477.1:14220-16218 GCA_003486305.1 Cyanobacteria bacterium UBA11371 | reverse complement strand
AGCGGATTGCTTTCTCAGTGAGGGAAAGCGTTATCGCTTCGTTTGTATAGCGGCAGTATTCATGCTGCCGCTATACAAACGAAGGTATACCTCATCCGACTGCAATCCGATATATTAAGGTGATTGCTAAAGATTCGTTGCCACGCCGAGAAGCTAAAGCCGTGCGAATTCCTCAATTTCCAGAAAGCAACCATCCACTGGTCAAGTCGGTATCTCATCACAGCGACCAGGAATTGCTGACATTGTTTCAGCGCTATCCCGAAGAGGGAAAATACTTTACGGCGATTTTCTGTCGTTACAGTCCGATTGTATTTACCTTAATCGGACATAGCGCGCGATCGCCCGTCCAAGCTGACTACCTGTTCGCCATCACCTGGCGGCATATCTTTCACGCTATGGGCGAATTAGACTTGCGCGGGCGTTCTGCGCCCGGTATGGAGAATTTTAACCTGCAAAACTGGATCATCAACATGACGGCGCTGTGTATCAACCAAGCCGAACTCCCCCCTGTAGAATCGATCCACTACTCGTTACAGGAAGCCTCCCCGCCCCTGTGGTGCTACGTCCAACAAGCATTAGATCTCCTACCACCCCTAGAGCGCTTGGTCACTTTAATGACCCAGACGTTTCACTGGAGCGAAGCGCGAATTTCAGCTTATCTTCAAGCCGAAGGAGAAAGTTTTTCCCCAGATCAAATCAAAAATGCGATCCAAACTGGCTGTCAACGGCTACAAGCGTTCTTACCTGCGGATATTCGCGCCATTTATCTGGGAGAAGATATTAGTAACCTAGAGCCAGAATCCGAATTTGATCTGCCTAGCCTTCTGTAACGACCCAGAGGCAAGAGGGAGAAAGTTATGGAATATAGCACAAATCTGCAAATAAAGCAAGAGAAAGTTAAAAAAATTTATAGCAGTTGGCAGCCGGTGATGGTACGCCGTGGTTTGTATAGCGGCAGCATTAATGCTGCCGCTATACAAACGAAGCCAAAAGGCTTTGGTTCGCTGGCTGGCAAACCGCTGTATTTTTTGCTACTGGGGTTGTCGGCGCCGCTGCTGCTTGGTTCTTCTGCTCCTTTAATTCCTTACCCAGCTACGGATAGGCTTAACGAACAAATCGACAACATTCGCATCAACAACGGTACTCAAGGGGAACGGCGGGATGAGGCGGATCGGTTAGTTCGCCTTGGGGGACAGCAGCAGCACCAAGGAAATTTGGAGCAAGCGATCGCTTTGTTCTGGCAAGCATTAGAAATTTATCATCAAATAGGCGATGTAGAATCCGTTGGTCGCACTTACGATTTTATTGGCTTGGCTAATGGCGAATTACGTCGTTACCCAGAGGCTGAAGATGCTTTTAGACGGCGACTAGCAGTTGCTCGCAGTAATAAAGACCTCCAAGGGCAAATTTTTGGTCTGAATAACTTGGGTACTATTCTCCTCGAATGGCAGAATTTGTCAGAAGCGAGAACGACTTTTGCCGAAGCATTAGCGATTTCCCGCAGCGTCAGAAACTTTGCCCTCGAAGGGGCGTCGCTGTCGAATTTGGGTAGAGTAGCAGCCGCAGAGAAAGATTACGATCGCGCGATTAAACTATACGAAGCTGCGGCGACTTTACGCCGTCGAGGTAATGACCCGCTTGGGGAAGCGAATACTTTAAATAATTTAGGCGATGCTTACCTAGCGATTCATCGCTACTCTGATAGCATTGGGGCTTACGGTGCAGCACTCTTAATTGCTAGAGAAAGGCGCGCGCCGAATATCCAATTTCGCGCCATCGATGGTCTAGTCGCGGCGCACAGTTCAGTAGGGCGAACGGATCGCGCTTTGCAATTGTTACAGGAACGGCTAGCGATCGCCAAAGAAACCGAAAACCTCCACCAACAACTCAAATCTTTGCAGTTGTTGGCAGAGTTTTATCGGAAACAAGGCAATTATGCCGAGGCTGCTAGGGCTTACCATCAAGCGATCGCTATCGCCCATATTTTGCACGATCCTT
>DNGJ01000477.1:2614-13866 GCA_003486305.1 Cyanobacteria bacterium UBA11371 | reverse complement strand
AATGGTTAATGCCGTGCCCCTACCTGCGATTTGGCGTATTGCTGGGCTGAGTTGGGCGAGTGCTACCGCCACCCGTGACGGATGGGGTAGTGTTACCGCTGCCGGAATTGTTCATAAAGTTGGCACACATGCGATCGAGTTCTTCCGCCGTGAACGAACCAATTCCTTGACCCGTGGCGGTGGTAGTGCCGGTAGTGCCGCCCGTGCGATTCGTCGTGTTGCGACTGGTAGTCGTGCCGGTAGTTCCCGTGGCGGTGCTACCCGTCGTGCCGCCGGTGCGATTCGTCGTGTTGCGACTGGTAGTCGTGCCGGTAGTTCCCGTGGCGGTGCTACCCGTCGTGCCGCCGGTGCGATTCGTCGTATTGCGACTGGTAGTCGTGCCGGTAGTTCCAGTCGTCCCCGAAGCGGTGCTGCTGGTAGTCCCTGTGGTTCCAGTAGCGGCGCGAACCGCATCCGTACTCGGCGTGCTTGCTGGCGTGCGGTTGTTTTGCATCAGCCCGCTGTTTCCGTTGGCGTTCATATACTCAGCACAGATGCGTTCCATATCCGCCGGATTTGTACCGCCAGGAGTGGGATTGGTGGTTTGAGCGAATGCCCCATAGCTAACCAGCAAGCTGCTGCAAATAGCACCCACAATCCCTAAATGCTGTTTAATTCTCATTGCTTCATCTCCCTAATTGAATGCGATTGTTTCGCAGGAAAAAAACCGGGTTGCTTCCACTCAGGGAAGCCTTTCTAGCCTTTAACCTCAACTCAAAAACCCGGTTTGAAACGATAACTATCTTGCCGATTTAGGCTTCTTCCCACAATTGACGGACTTTGCCAGGAAGCCAACTCGCTATTTCTTGAATCCGTTCTGCGGATAATTCATCTTTGGTTGCAGAAAATACGGCTTTTACAACCTGTTCCCGATCCCGTTCTGGCGGCATCATACCTTCATTCGCGACGCGGAACAAAAAGCGATCGTCATTAATTTTGAAAATACCGGGGCCTTGCCACGGTGGACGTACCCGACTCAGGAATCCTACAATCGGATTTGTATCTTTCCAAAGGTCTGCAATTTCCATTTGCAGCGCTTTATCTTCGGTTTCTAGGACTTCTTCGTGCAGTTCTTCTGCCACGCGATCCGATGCTTCGGTTGTCATCAAATCTCGCATGACGCGAAATACAACTTCTGTAATATCTCTGGCATCAAACGGATCGGGGATGTTGCCTTTAATCATAACCTTCTCAAGGAAAGCCATATCTTTGGAATCAATAGATACGGCTTGGCTTTCCTTGGCAGGATCGTATTTTTCTCCCAATTTTTTCAACAGGTATTGACCTTTTTCGGTCAGTTCTGCATCTTTTAAAGTGAAAGACTCTGGAGGATTATCCCCTGTCACATCAGCGTTGATATACTCATTTAGAGTCAAATATTCCAGGTGTTGCTCCAAACTATCCACTGTCAAGTCTCGCCCGTCGAAGTCCGACTTGGTAAAATTCACTTCATGGGGTTCTCGATCGCCATTCGTTTCGGCGATCTTTTTCAGCAAAGTGTAGGAAATATCATCTCTTAAATTAGTAATCGTCATGGAAGTGTCTAAAGGCTTTGATGCGGAAACGATCATGAGCCTATTCCGAAACCTTCCCACTCTGCATCCGCCTTAAGAAACATCTCAAAAGTGGTTCTTAAGATTAAAATTTATCATCTATTGGGCGGTACAATTCTATCTAAAGAAAGAGGAAAGAGTGGGAAAAACTATGTACACAATATAATCCACAGCAAAATAACTAATAACCCAAGTTGCTAGTTATCAGATTTGGGGGTGGTAATGGGTAATAGGTAATGGGTAATTGGATTCATTGGTGGTGGAATCAATATAATTACCAATTACCAATTACCTATTACCAGCGCCTCCTGATGTAACTAGCAACTTACGTTAATATCTAGATTAATCAATATAGGATTGATAAAAATGAAACTAGATGCAGGATGCGAGATTTTGTTTGAAGCGATCGCACCAACTCCCCTAATTCTCATGCTCAGACCCCGCAGCGGGTTAGCGCAATGGGTGTTCCACGAAGAATACGTAATAGAACCAAACGTACCAGTTGTTGAATATACCGATAGCTACGGGAATTTATGTCAGCGACTCGTTGCGCCTCAAGGAGCATTTCGGATTCGCGCCAGCGCCAGCGTCGTAACGGCAGATCAAATCGATGTGCAAGCGGGCGCGCCATTCGTACCCGTGCAGAATTTACCCGACAGCGTGCTTCAGTTTGTTCTACCGAGTCGTTATTGTCCGAGCGATCGCATGGGCGACGAAGCAGCTAAAATCGTAGGCGATAGCCAGCCTGGTTACGACCAAGTAGAAGCAATTAGGCGCTGGATTCAGATGAATGTTGAATATAAATACGGCACTAGCGATGCTTCGACCTGGGCGTTAGAAACGTTAGAAAAACAAGTTGGCGTATGCCGCGACTTTGCTCATTTAGGAATATCTCTTTGTCGCAGTTTAAATATACCGGCGCGGATGGTGGTAGGGTATCTGTACGAACTAGACCCAATGGACTTGCACGCTTGGTTTGAAGCATATGTAGGCGATCGCTGGTACACCTTCGACGCCACCCAAAAAGAACCGCGCGGAAACCGCATCGCGATTGCATACGGGCGCGATGCAGCAGATGTCGCCCTCGCAACCCAATTTGGGCCGATTAAATTAACACAAATGCGCGTTTGGGTCAAGGAAATTTAACGTTTTTATATTTGGTAATTGGTAATTGGTAATTGCTAATTGCTAATTGCTAATTGCTTCTAGACGAAGTATCACCTGCTCACCTGCTCGCCTAGCTTGCGTGGTAGGGTAACGGTAAAGGTTGTGCCGCGATCGAGAGTGCTTTCAACGCGGATGTGACCTTTATGATTTTCGACGATCGCAGATGCGATCGCTAGTCCTAATCCCGATCCGGCTACAACTGCGCGACTGCGGGCAGGATCGACGCGATAAAAGCGATCGAAGAGGTGCGCTAGGGCATCTTCTGGAATACCAATGCCAGTATCTTTTACTTTGACTTGCAGCTGGGTATAGTTGAGGCGTTTAATTTGCTGTAATTCCACGTCAACTCGACCCCCTGGTAAGGTATATTGCACCGCATTACCAACCAGATTGGTAAATAAACGCGCCAATTGATCCCAGTCTCCCTCCAGGGTGTAAACTTCCTCGGAAATATCAGCATTTATATCAGTTGGCGGCTCTACCAGATTTAAAGATAGATTAATGTTTTTTGACGCTGCTACCAAACGTTGTTCTTCGATCGCTTCGATTAATAAAGCATCCAAAGGAACCGGGGCAAAACTTGGCTGTACCATGCCGCTATCTTGTCTTGCCAAAAATAGCAAGTCATCCACCAATCGCCCCAGTCGCTGGGTTAATCTTTCTATTACCTGTAACTGCTGCCTATGCATCTGGGGTTCTAAATCTGGATCTGCCAAAGCCACCTGTACGTTAGTTTGAATCGTGGCTATTGGGCTTCTGAGTTCGTGGGAAGCGTCGGCGGTGAATTGTTTGAGGCGTTGATAAGATTCTCGCACGGGTTTGATTGCCAATCCCGAAAGAAACCAGCCAATTGCTGCTACGGAAATTACCATCAAACCAATCCCCAAACTGAGATCGAAAATTAGCTGGCGGCTGGGTTTTGTGACTTCAAACCAAGGATGGCTGACCCGGAGATATCCTAATACCTGTCGCCCCATTTCTACCCGTTCGGTTACTTGCCGCAAGACGAGAGGGGCGGGTTTAGTTAAATTGTCTGTCCCAGTTGTATGGTTATGGGTAAAACCCGCCCCAAAAGCGCCGATCTGCTCAAGATCCCACCTTACCACGCGCACAGTTTCCCCAGTGCGGTTGAGATGGATAGGAATGTTGAGTGGGAAGGAAAAAGTAGACCACAATAATTCGCCAGTCGGACTGAACCATTCTAAGTCAATGCGATCGTCTTCTACGGTGTCGGCATTGTCTGGAAAACTGGCTTCGAGATTGATGTGCAATTTGCCATCCCCCGCACTGTTGACTGGATCGATGACGAGCGATCGCACTACCACTTCCACCACATGGTTAAGCGTATCATCGACCCGTTCAATTAAAGTGCTGCGGACGTACATATAAACCCCCGTCCCAAACAGCAGCAGCACCACTGCGGTAACGGCTGTGTACCAAAGAGCTAAACGCCTGCGAGTTGCTTGAAACATGAAGCTATTTTAAGTCAAATGTTTTAGCTGGAGATTCCTGGAATTTCTCTGGCATCTATTGTAGGAGTTAGTAGCAGGTGGTAGACTCTCCCCGATAACCAATCTACCGAGGGGTGAAACCAAGCCTACTCTACTCTTTAAAAGTTTTTCAAAAGCTTTATCAAAACTCGATTCATTTTAACCGGATTTTTAACAAGCTGTTTGTAAAACATAAGTAGGGAATAAAAACCACCCAAATATTTAGCTCAAGAATTGTCGATCTAATCGACGTTAAAAAATTTAAGGTGATCGATATGTGTTCTCGCCACAACAAAAACAACTCTCCTTTGGTTCGCATTGTCTACTCTAAAGTCAAAGTTAACGGTAAACTAGAGCTAGTGCCGATGGAGTTATATGCTGATGGTTCGGTCAAACGAGTTGTTTAGCACAAACAAAAGCGTGACAAGGACTACATCGGCAGCACAATTGTGTTGTAGTATAATCCGTTGGCAGTACGCGCGGTTATTGAGCATCAAGGTAAGCTATTGTTGCATAAAGTAGGGTGAGGAGAGACTGTGCAAAAACAGGTTGTAACTGAGGCACCCCAACGGTTCTCCGTGCTGGGACTCCCAGTTCATCTCTTAGATGATTATCCAGGCTGGCTGATAGAGCGCCTACAGAGGCGTCTAGGCGGTCACGTGGTGACGCTAAATGCTGAAATGACCGTGCAGGCAGAGCAAAATGCAAACTTGGCTAATGCGATCGCTCAAGCTGAGTTGGTAATCCCCGATGGATCTGGAGTCGTTCTGTACTTGCGTTTCCAAGGTAAGCAGGTGCAGCGTTGTCCGGGTATTGAATTAGCAGAGTCTCTCTTGCGGCAAGCTGGGCAAATGGGCAAGTTATGGCCTGTAGTTTTCTACGGCGGCGCGCCTGGAGTGGCTCACCAAGCAGCAGAAATGTGGCAGCGTAGAGTACCGGGGTTAGCGATCGCCCGCACCGATCACGGCTATCTCTCGCCCCAAGAAGAACAACAACTGCTACAAACGCTCAAAGATTTACAACCCCGCCTGATTTTAGTCGGTTTGGGCGTCCCCCGCCAAGAATTGTGGATCGCCCAACACCGTCACCTTTGTCCCCACGCCACTTGGATCGGCGTTGGTGGCAGTTTCGATATTTGGGCTGGTGTTAAATCTCGCGCTCCCGCTTGGTTGAGAAATAATCATTTAGAGTGGCTTTATCGTCTGTATCAAGAACCTTGGCGTTGGCGCCGAATGTTGGCATTACCTCTATTCGCGTGGCGCGCTTTGATTCGCAGTTAGGTATCAAGGTAAGTTGCTAATTGCTAATTGCTAATTGCTAATTGCTAATAGAGGATTTTACTGACATTAGCCATTAGCGATTAGCCATTAGCCATTAGCCGCTATGCATGGGGTAACTAGCAACTTGTGTTAATTACCTCAATTGACGTTCCCGAATTCGTTCTAAAGTTCCGGTGGGAATAGAAGCAATTAACTGGCGCGTATAGTCTTTGCTAGGTTCGCGGTAAATCATTTCGGCAGGGCCAATTTCTTCGATTTGACCGCGATTCATAACCATGATGCGATCGCTCATAAATTTCACCACGTTTAAATCGTGGGAAATAAAGATATAAGTCAGTCCAAATTCTGCTTGCAGTTCTTTTAACAAATTCAATACTTGCGCCTGCACCGAAACATCTAGCGCCGAAACCGATTCATCGCAAATAATAAACCTGGGATTGAGCGCTAACGCACGCGCAATGCACGCACGCTGGCGCTGTCCTCCAGAAAATTCGTGAGGATAGCGGTGCATCCAGTTGGGATTTAAACCCACCCGATCTAACAAATAGGCGACGCGATCGCGATGTTGGCGGCGGCTTTTATTGGGAGCGTGAATTAACAAAGGTTCCATCACTGCGTCCCCAATCTTCATGCGCGGATCGAGGGAACTAAACGGATTTTGAAACACAATTTGTATATCCCGTCGCAATTGCTGGAGGCGCTTTGGAGTTAAATTAGTAATATCTTTCCCTTCAAAAACAATCTGACCGCTCATCGGTTCGATTAATCGAATTAAAGTGCGAGCGAGGGTACTTTTACCGCACCCAGATTCTCCCACCAACCCCAATGTTTCCCCCGGAAAAACATCAAACGAAACCTTATTTACTGCCATAAAATAACGTTTCGTTTCGCCAAAAATGCCTCGTTCTGGAAAAGCTACCTTTAACTCTCGCACCGATAAAAGAGCTTCTTCCCCCGCGAACATATTCCGCGACGCATAAGATTCTCCCCTGCTCCTGGAGTCCTCTGCTCCCACAGGCGAGACGCCTGTGCTACGCTGCTCCCCCGCAGTCGTACTTTTTTCCCGGATTTCTATTTCGCCGTTTTCACCTGTAACGACTTCCATAAAATCAGCCACCGTGGGTAAATATTTCAATTGCTGATTGAGTCGGGGACGACAAGCTAACAATCCTTTGGTGTAAGGATGGCGAGGGTTAGAAAAAATCTGCCAAACTAAACCGTTTTCGACGATTTTTCCTTGATACATTACCGCCACCGAGTCTGCTATTTCCGCAATTACACCTAGATCGTGGGTAATAAATATCATCGACATGCCCCGCTTGCTGCACAACTCCCGCAACAGTTCGAGGATCGTCGCTTGCACGGTTACGTCTAAAGCGGTGGTAGGTTCATCGGCAATTAACAGAGTTGGATTGCAGGAAATTGCGATTGCAATCATCACGCGCTGAATTTGACCGCCGGAAAGTTGGTGGGGATAGCGGTCGAGGATTGCCAGTTTTTTCTGATTGATGTGCTGGGATATTTCCCGTTCTGTGGGTTCTGATTGGCTTTGTTGTCTAAATTCCAGATAATTTTGGCGTAACGCCTCGTCAGAAGGAAGCAGTTTGACTTCTTGGAGGAGAGCGATCGCTTTTCTTCTCGCCTCTGTTTCGGAAACGTTCTGATGCTGGCGAATTGCTTCGACTAACTGAAACCCAATCGTATAAACCGGGTTGAGGGAACTCATCGGTTCCTGGAAGATCATCGCAATCTTACCGCCCCGATATTGTTGCATTTTAGACCTTGGCAACCGCAACAAATTGATCGGAGGTTCGGTAGGGCGAACTTCTTCTCCTCCACCATCGGCAAATGGCTGAAACCAAATTTCGCCGCTAACTTGGCTGGGTGGCGGGATTAAACCCATCACGGCGAGACTGGTAACGGATTTCCCAGACCCCGACTCGCCGACAATTCCCAGAGTTTGTCCCCGCTTGACTTCAAACGAAATACCGTCAACGGCTTTAATCGGTTTTTCAGCGGTAGGAAATTGGACTTGCAGGTTGTGGACGGCAAGGACGGTGTCGGTCATGGAAGTAGCGTCAGGAGATTAACTGGATTTTAACCAATCCAAGATGCGGCGTGTAGATCGGGAATTTTTTTGACGTTACTCGCTTCGGGAGGCAATATTTTTGATTGAACCGCAGAGGACGCTCCAGGACGCAGAGGAAAGAAGAGAGAGCTATCGGGAGGCACCGGCTAAGTTTTTTCGCAAATCATATCATGTCCAATAGCAAAGGCAAGAGCAAGTGTTTTTGACAGGTCTAGGGGCGGGTTTTACGAGAGTAGGGGCGGGTTTTACCAACCAATCTGTGGAACCAAGAGATATCTCGTTAAACCCGCCCTTACAACAACCAAAGGATAAATAAACCCTTCCTTAGCTGACTGCACGCTTTCCGGACATGATATCAGCCGGTGTCAGTCTAAGCAAAGAATGGCGAAGTTATCCGCCATAGTCGTCGGTACTACCGTCCACCGGGAAGCGGGGTATTGCCTCCAGGTTGAACGACGCGAGTGTTTGCAGGCAAGTTGGCGGCGTCGGAAACTTTCTCTAATACGGTCGCGTTGGCACCAAAAGCGGTAGGTCTGGGGCGTCCGGCGTTGATGCCTTGCAGTTGCAAGCGTAGCTTCCGATCGGGGGTTAATTCAAAAATTGTGGGAGCGGAGCGGTTACCTTCGGCTATGATATCCAGTTGCATCGGTCGAGATGCCGCATTAATTCGGTATCTCAGATCTAAAGCCTGAGCCTGTCCAGAGGCTGCTGGGAGGATGATGTACATTTTGCCATCTCCTCCAAACACCAACCTCAGCGGCGGCGCACCAGGTCTTGTAGGTGCTTGCCACAGCCCTACCAATCGCTTGGCAACGTCGGCTTGTGCCACTCGTTGGGCTTGTGCAACAGAGGGGCGATTGGCTGGCTGGGTGGTAGCACCTGCCATTTGGATGCCGAGAAGGGCTAATAACAAGCCAGATGCAGTTAATTTGAGCGGGACTGGTATTGCTCGCCAAAGGTGACGAAAATTAAAAGCTGGGTTTTGCATAGGTCAAGCCTGAAAATCAATTTGATCTCACAGTGCCTTTTGTGTTGAGTTTACGATCAAAGCGACTGTTTCCAACATAGACAAAGCTCGCGCATTCCTAGTTCCCGTGCTAGATTTGGGCACGGCTTGTGCAACCATTGAAGTTGCAGCACAATCTCGAAGATATCATTTTGTTAACGATCCTGCTGGAAGTGAGGAGTTAAATGGACGGTGAAGCGCAAAAGCTGAATATGCCAGAGTTGCAACAACAAGTTGGCGATTTGCTCAGGCAAGCCAGCAGTTTGATGGATCGTGCTAATACTACGCTGAGTTTTGATGAAACTGGCAGCAAATACGCAGAATTTCACCAAGAAGTCACCCAAGCAGCCGTTAATGTCGAAGATTTAGAACTGCGGATGGCAATTGTCGCGCCGATGAAGGCGGGGAAATCGACAATTATTAACGGCATCATCGGTCAAGATATCCTGCCTTCGCGCAATGCTGCTATGACCACAATTCCCACGGAAATTATTTTCGAGGCAGAGCGGACTGAGCCAGTATTAATCTTGAGCGATCAAATTCGGCAAGTGTTTCGCGAGACGTTGCTATCTTTGCAGCAAAAAATGCGCGATTTTGGGCTAGAGTCGGTACAAGAAAAAATTTCCGCCCAATATCCCCATTTAGCGAAATTACCCGCGAAAATTCAAGCCCTGGCGAAAGTTTCTATTTCCGAACAAGTCGCGGGGTGCAAGCGGATTAACAATACTTTGACGGCTTTAAACGATATTATTCGCCTGTGTAGCGTTCTCGATCCGATGGCAGATCCGTTGCGATCGCTCGTTGATGTTCCCCGCATCTACACTCCGTTTTGGAAAGCACAAACCTCCACGCCAACTAATTTATTAGGAAAGTTGGTAATAGTCGATACACCGGGGCCAAACGAAGCCGGGGAAAATCTCGCTTTGGGTAACGTCGTTGCAGAACAATTGCGGGCGGCTTCAGCAGTATTAATTGTTCTGAATTTTACCAGTTTAAATACCAAAGCCGAAGCGGAAGTTAAAGAAGATGTCAAAAGGGTAATCGAGTTACGGGGACAAGAAAATTTATACGTGCTGGTGAATAAAGTTGACCAGCGCAAACATGGAGATATGACGCCGGAACAAGTGCGGCAATTTGTCGCAGCGGAATTTGGGATTGGGGATGCTCCTAAAAGCGATCGCGTGTTTGAAATATCCGCCCGCTGGGCATTTTCTGCAACGAGCTTTTTAGTCGAATTGCAGCAGCAAAAAGATGTAAAATTGCAGCAAATGCAAAGTGCGCGATCGCTGGCTCAAGATTTATTCCCCCTCGATTGGGAAGAAGAACTTGAAGAAATGACCGCAGAAGAATTACAACGCAAAGCCGAGAAACTGTGGAAAAAATCGGGTTTTGCACCCTTTTTAGAGAAAGCGATCGCATCTTTAATGGCAGAAGCTGCGCCCAGATCTTTGCTATCTTCCCTCAGACTTTCCCGCAGTCGTTTGGTAGAACTGCGGGAAGATATCCAACTCCGCAGTCGCGCGATTAATGAAGATGGGGAAAAACTTTTACTAGAAGTGGAAGCATTGGAAGCAGATTTACATAGTATTGAGGAGTGTCGCGATCGCTTGCAGGAAATCGAGCAAATCAAAACCAATCTTTATCACGAACTCAACAAGATTTTGGAAGAAGTCAAAAAAGAAGCCAAAGTCAGCGTGGAAACTTATTTCACCGAATCAGAAGATCAGCGGGCAGATTTGCTCAAAAAAGGCAGCATCAAAGCCAACCAATTTTTAAACTGGGTTTCTAATAAATTCAAATCGCCCTTAGATTTGAAACGCCAAGCCACCCTAGAATTCGATACCCTGAGTGAAGCCGAAGAATTTGCCGATTTAGCCGTCGCTTACGCCAAAAAAAGAGCCGATGTTTTACTAGAAGGAATCCGAGAAAATACCCGCAAACAAATCGATGCAGCCCGTCAAGGCATGATAGATTTCTTGGATGAACAAACCAAGCCGATTGTAGAACGAGCGCGGGAACGATTGAACGAAAATTTCCAACTCACGTTATCTTTACCCACACCCCGATTAGAATTTGAAGAAATAGATTTCAATAAACCTCGCGTTTTAAGGCATACTAGGTCAGTAGACCAAGGCTACGAAGAAGTAGTCAGAACAAAAAGATCGTTTGCCCATTTTTTATGGCTAGTTCCGTTTGAAGTCAAAGAACAAATCAGACGCCCGAATCGAAGAGAGAATTTCTACACCGTATCGTTGCACGGAATTGTGTATGAGGTGAACAAGTTAATCGAACAAAACATCAACAACCTCAAACAAGATATTAACCAATATCTCGATGAAGATTTCCAGCAGCGAATCGATATTTTCTTTAACGATCTCGATCGCTATCTCAGTAATTATCGAAATAGTTTGAGACAGGCACAAGCAGACCAAAAATTATCAATTGAAGGGAAAGAAAAATTGAAGAAAGGACTCAATTCCCTGATTCCACAAGTTAACGAACAAATTGCTCAAGCCAATTCTTATCTGGAACATACGGAAGAATTGATGTCTAAGTTGAGCGGGTAAAGAAACCGGGTTTTTTCGCCCACACCCTTAAGGGTGTGGCTACACAAACGAAGCCCGCAAG
>DNGJ01000477.1:0-2256 GCA_003486305.1 Cyanobacteria bacterium UBA11371 | reverse complement strand
AGCGGCACCCTTAAGGGTGCCGCATAGGTGCGAAGGTGTTGTCTAAAAAACCGGGTTTCTCTCAGCAATACTACTAAGGAGATAGCGCCGCGCGCATCGTTTTCTCAGTGGAATTACTGAAGTTAAAACTTACGATCTTGGTGAATCATTAAGAAATTATTAATAATCTTTCCATCCGACTTAAGTGGGAGGCGATCGCGTCTAACATTTTCCTATAATTAAGGTTGTTGGAAGAAAATTGGGTTAGCTTTTTTATTGGTATGATCGCACGTCGATATTATATTGGGAAGAACGCTGGGGAACTGACGCAGACTAACAGCAATAATAAAAGCGCGAGCGAATCAAATACCATAGATGCTCTTGCAGAAATTGACGCCGATTTTAATAGCAATCGACTTGCTATTGCGCTGACAGGGGAACTGCGGACATTGCTGACCTCGATTCACGGTGCTTTGAGTCTGTTTCAAAATGGATCGATAGACCCCAAGTCGGACAAGGGTAAGCGTCTGCTAGAAATTGCCGTCAACAATACAAATCGTTTAGTCAATTTAGCCGCTACGCTTGAGCAAGACCCCGAAACGGCAAAGCAATTAGAAAAATTTAAGAAAACTTTGACAAATCAAATCCTCCAATCAAGTCAGACAAAAAATATTGACTATGAGGAAGTAGCTGAAAAAATCGACAATTTAAAACAACATCCTGGAGCTAATATCGTCGCGATTGACAAAATTAAAAATTGGATATTGAAATCTAACCTTTTGCAGAGGTTGAGGATCAATCCTTATGTTATAAGCGATGAGGATGGCAAAGATTTAAATGAGATAATTTCGGAATTTTTGTATGGCGTAAAAGCCGGGGTATTTGATTTGCACTGGGACGTACACTGTCCGCATTGCAATATGATAACATCAGAATTTGATACGCTGACGGAGGCAAAACATAGTTCGCATTGTCCGATGTGCGATCGCGAATTTGAAGTTGATTTCCTAGAGCGCGTCGCAGTAACTTTTTCCCTCAGCCAAGACCTAGAATATGTAGAAATACAACCAGTCTGCGTCCCGCCTCCCGTCTTGCAAAATAAATTTCAACTCGTTACGCCTCGCAATAGCACAGAATCAGCCATATTCGACGTGGAAAAAGGCAAGTATCGCTTCTGCTGTCCGATCACCAAAGCTAAAGGACTTATGGTAGTGGCGGGAGAAGAAATAGAAGAAATCCAGGAAGTTAAAATTAAGCAGCTACAAGGGCCATTTTTCGACCAAAAATACATCGTTGTCCGTCCCGGAAAAGTAAAACTGGAATTAACTAACATCGGTCATCCGCTTTCTGGTATGATTTTTCACGGGGATGATTTACCAAATGAATTAACTTTGGATCAACTTCCTCCCCGTCTGACTGGATTGCAAATTATCCATCACCCCGAATATCAGCAACTGTTTGGCGACCAAATATTATCCGACCGCGAACGCATGAAAATTCAGTCGGTTACAATTATGTTTACCGATATTACAGGTTCGACGCGGATGTATGAAAAACTAGGCGACTTGAAAGCGTACAATATTGTGCGCGACCATTTTGAGATTTTGCTTGGGGAAATTGAAAAACATGGCGGAGTTGTCGTTAAAACCGTAGGCGATGCTGTAATGGCTTCATTTATGCAAAACGACAAAGCAGCAAAAGCAGCAGCCTCGTTTTTTAAAGAGTTGGAAAACTTTAATAAAAATCGCCCCGAAGAAGAACAAGTTAAAGTCAAAGTGGGAATGCATCGAGGTTCAGCCGTCTTAGTAACTTTAAATAACCGTCTGGATTATTTTGGCTCAACTATTAACAAAGCCGCCCGGATGCAAGCTGTTTCCAAAGATAACGAGATTTCTTTTTCTGATGAAGTTTACAAGGATAAATCTTTATTAGCCGCGTTAAAAGAGGCGGGAGTTGACGAAGTGCAAAAACGCATTATAGATTTAAAAGGAATTGCCGGGGGACAAGTTGTATATACTGCCAGAATTGGTTCAGAATCGATTGTTGAGATTGAAAAAATTTAAAAGCGGAGGCAAAGATGATGTATAAAACCGAAGTATTTGATGGGATAGAATTACTGGTTGATCTACCGGAATTGAAATTGAATTTAGGAGCGAGAGGAGAAATTGTATATGCTCATCCAGAGGGAACTTATGAAGTAAAGTTTAGCGATCGCCAAGGAGAAACCATCGGATTATGTACGCTATCATCGGAGCAATTTGCGCTCGTTTGGCGGGA
>DNGJ01000296.1:3132-4338 GCA_003486305.1 Cyanobacteria bacterium UBA11371 | reverse complement strand
TTGATTGGCTCGAGATTCGATTTCGACCGCTTTGGTTTGGTTCCTCGTTCTAGCCCCCGCCAAGCCGATTTAATCATTACGGCGGGGACGATTACGATGAAGATGGCACCGGCTCTGGTTCGCCTGTACGAGCAAATGCCGGAACCTAAGTATGTAATCGCGATGGGCGCTTGCACGATTACCGGCGGGATGTTTAGCGTAGACTCGCCAACGGCGGTGCGGGGCGTGGATAAACTGATTCCGGTGGATGTGTATATCCCTGGCTGTCCTCCGCGTCCAGAAGCGATTATGGATGCGATTATCAAGCTGCGGAAGAAGATTTCCAACGATTCGATCCAAGAACGGTCAAAACTACAGCAAAATCACCGCTATTACAGCACGACTCACAAGATGAAAGCTGTGCCGGATCTTTTGACTGGTAAGTATCTGCAAGCGCCGACTCGCGAAGCGCCGCCGCAAGAATTGGCAGAAGCTTTCGGCTTACCCATACCCGCCCTGGAGGCAGCCCAGAAGGAGGAAGTCAACCGTGGCTGATGAGTCTCAAATTGTAGAAGCTGGTAAAATCTCCCGCTGGCTGACGGAAAACGGCTTTGAACACGAGTTTTTGGGGCCAGATCATTTAGGGGTGGAAATGATTAAAGTTCCGCCTGAATTTCTGATCCCGATTTCTACTGCTCTCTATGCCTACGGGTTTAATTACCTCCAGTGTCAAGGAGGTTATGATGAGGGGCCAGGACAGCAATTGGTCAGTTTTTACCACCTGATCAAAGTCAGCGATAATGCGGATCGTCCGGAGGAAGTACGGGTAAAGGTTTTTCTGCCGAGGGAAAACCCGGTAGTACCTTCGGTGTACTGGATTTGGAAAACCGCAGATTGGCAAGAGCGGGAATCCTACGATATGTATGGGATTATCTACGAAGGGCATCCGAACCTGAAACGGATTTTAATGCCGGAAGATTGGGTGGGTTGGCCTTTGCGGAAGGATTACATTTCCCCCGATTTTTACGAGTTGCAGGACGCTTATTAAGGGTGAGGTGGGCTTGCTTCAACCTCCTGCCCAGACAAAAATTAGTCCGGCAAGCCCCCCATGCGGGGGGTTTTTTATTGGCTAAGGATGTAATGGCAGCACGAATCAAGGGCAATATAGCAGATTGTGACTTAATAGAATACACTTGATTTTTCGTAAGTTAATAGCCCGTGTAGACG
>DNGJ01000296.1:0-2853 GCA_003486305.1 Cyanobacteria bacterium UBA11371 | reverse complement strand
CAAGTCGCTTTCCCGCTATAAACTCTTCGCGCCAAAAGAATACTACTCCTTTCCCACCCGGAGAATTACCAGCTATTGAACTGCAAAAGACGCCAAGGACGCTAAGGAAGAAGAAAGAAGAAGTTGATAATCTTCTGGGACTCAAGAGAGTAGTTAACGAACCACAGAGGCACAGAGTACGCAGAGGTAAGAGAAAAGAAGAGATAGGCAATTTTAGATGGGGAAGGTAGTAAATGCTTTGTTTTTGCCTCAAAGCACCAAAACACCCGGTTTTTTGCCATGTTATTCCTGGAGTAACAAGCTGTAAATTGGATACACTCGGAACGTTGGTTTCATATTTGCAAGCGAGGCAGATCCGATCATGGTTCACCCATCCTCTGTGCCGATTACCGTGAATCCGATCAAGTTCGGGACGGATGGCTGGCGAGGTGTTATTGCAGCAGATTTTACGTTTGAGCGCGTGGCTTTGGTGGCACCGCTGGCGGCACAGGTTTTGTTGAAGGTATACGGGGACACAACTGGAAACCGTACAATTATCGTGGGTCACGACCGGCGTTTTATGGCGGAATTGTTCGCCCGCACGGCGGCGGAGGCGATCCAAGCCGCTGGGTTTGATGTACTTTTAACAGAAACTTATGCGCCGACTCCAGCGTTTAGCTGGGCGGCTAAAAAATTAAACGCTTTGGGGGCGATTGTGATCACCGCTAGTCACAACCCCGGCATCTATTTGGGATTAAAGGTTAAGGGTGCATTTGGCGGATCGGTGCCGCCGGAAGTTACGCATCAGATTGAAGCTTTATTAGAGCAAAAATTGCGGCCTGTGTCATCTCCCGGCAGTTTAGAAATGTTCAATCCTTGGCCTAGTTACTGTGAAGGGTTGCGGGCTAAGGTTGATATCGAGAAAATCCGGGAGGCGATTCGTGCGGATAAGCTGACTGTTTTTGCGGATGTGATGCACGGTGCGGCGGCGGGTGGCTTGGGACAAATTCTCCAAGTGCCGGTGCAGGAAATTAATAGCTCGCGCGATCCTTTATTCGAGGATGGCGCACCTGAACCCCTTCCCCGTTACCTATCCAAGTTGTTTCAAACGATACAAACTCACCAAAGCACTCACAAAGATAGTTTGGCTGTCGGATTTGTGTTTGATGGGGATAGCGATCGCATCGCAGCTGTAGACTCGAATGCCAATTTCCTCAGTTCCCAAATCTTAATCCCGATTTTGATCGAACACCTAGCAACGCGACGTGGTATGACTGGCGAAATCATCAAAACCGTCAGCGGTTCCGATCTGATGCCCAAAACCGCTGCGTTATACAAACTACCCGTGTACGAGACGCCGGTTGGCTATAAATATATCGCCGATCGGATGAACGAAACTGATGTTTTAATCGGTGGCGAGGAGTCGGGCGGCATTGGTTACGGTACTCACATTCCCGAACGCGATGCTTTGCTGTCGGCATTATACGTGCTGGAAGCTATTGTTGAATCTGGCTTGGATTTGAGCGATCTGTATCGCGGTTTACAAGAGCAAACCAACTTTTTCTCAGCCTACGATCGCATCGATTTGCCTTTGGCAGGCATGGACGTGCGTGAGCGCCTCCTCGAACAACTCCAAACAAACCCCTTGACAGAAATCGCCGGACGTGCTGTTGTCGATTGCAATAAAATTGACGGCTATAAATTCCGTTTAGACGATGGTAGCTGGTTAATGATTCGCTTTAGCGGCACGGAGCCGCTTCTAAGGTTATACTGCGAAGCTGCTACTTTAGAGCAGGTGCATCAGACTTTAGATTGGGCTAAAACTTGGGCAAATTCTGTTTAATTGGTAATGGGTAATAGGTAATCGGTAATGGGTGATGTTGAATTGGAGATGCAAAGATGCAAAGATTACACTTAAATCTTCTACAATGACCAATGACCAATGACCAATGACCAATTACCAATTACCAATGACCAATTCTAAATTGTTAGTATTAGCGACTGGAAATCCGGGGAAGTTGGGAGAAATCCAGGCTTATTTAGAAGGTTTGGATATAGAATTGGCGCTCAAACCTGATGAACTGGAAATTGAGGAAACGGGGGACACTTTTTTAGCCAATGCTTGTTTGAAGGCATCTCATGTAGCAATGGCTACCGGGAAGTGGGCGATCGCAGACGATTCCGGTTTAGAAGTCGATGCGTTAGATGGCGCACCGGGTATATATTCGGCGCGTTACGGTAAAACAGACGCGGAGCGGATCGAAAGGCTGCTGGTGGAATTGGGTAACGAATTAAACCGACAAGCGCAGTTTGTTTGCGTTATTGCGATCGCCAGACCCGATGGGTCTATTGCCCTACAAGCCGAGGGTGTTTGTCAAGGGGAAATTTTGCACGCTCCTCGCGGTAGCAATGGCTTTGGCTACGACCCTATATTTTATGTCCCCGAAACGCAAATGACATTTGCTGAAATGCCCCCCCAAGTCAAGCATGAAATCAGCCATCGAGGTCGAGCCTTTAAAGCCTTACTACCGCAATTGCAGATTTTAGATTGGGTAATAGGCAATAGGTAATAGGTAATGGCAGAACAACCAATTACCAATTACCAATTACCAATTACCATTCTTAGATTGCTTCGGTGTTCTTTTCTCCTGTTCTGATCCGCACGACTTGTTCGACGGGCGAGATGAAAATCTTGCCATCGCCGATTTCCCCTGTGCGAGCAGCGGCGATAATTTTGTCAACCACTAGATCGACTTGATCGTCTTCTATTACCACCTCAATTTTGAGCTTTTGCAGAAACTCAACGGTGTACTCAGAACCGCGATAGCGTTCGGTTTGACCTTTCTGGCGTCCAAATCCGCGCACTTCAGAAAC
>DNGJ01000506.1 GCA_003486305.1 Cyanobacteria bacterium UBA11371 | reverse complement strand
CGCTTTATCCTGTCTGCCGGACATGGCTCAATGCTACAGTATGCCTTGCTCTACCTGACAGGCTACGACAGCGTGAGCATAGAAGACATCAAGCAATTCCGTCAGTGGGAATCCAAAACCCCCGGACACCCAGAAAATTTCATGACCGCTGGTGTAGAAGTTACTACCGGACCCTTGGGACAGGGTATTGCCAACGGTGTCGGTTTGGCAATGGCAGAAGCCCATCTGGCAGCAAAGTTCAACAAGCCCGATGCCAAAATTGTTGACCATTACACCTACGTAATTTTAGGTGATGGTTGCAACATGGAAGGCGTTTCCGGTGAAGCTTGTTCTTATGCGGGACACCTGGGATTGGGTAAGCTGATTGCCCTCTACGACGACAACCACATCTCGATTGATGGTTCGACGGATGTGGCATTTACCGAAGATGTTTCTAAGAGATTTGAAGCATACGGTTGGCACGTGCTGCATGTGGAAAACGGCAATACCGACTTAGCAGCGATTGAAGCAGCGATCGCTGAAGCAAAAGCCGTTACCGACAAACCCTCAATGATTAAAGTAACCACCACGATTGGTTACGGTTCGCCCAACAAAGCCAACACCGCAGGCGTTCACGGTGCTGCTTTGGGTAACGATGAAGTCAAACTGACTCGCGATAATTTGGGTTGGGAATACGAACCCTTTGTGATTCCACAAGACGCCCTCAACCACATGGGCAAAGCAGTGGAACGCGGTGCTGGCTACGAATCCGAATGGAATCAAGCATTTGCCGACTATAAAGCCAAATATCCCGCAGAAGCGGCTGAATTTGAACGTTTCCTCAGCGGCGCCCTCCCCGAAGGTTGGGATAAGGTACTGCCTACCTACACCGCCGAAGATAAAGCACTACCCACCCGCAAACACTCGGAAACCTGCCTCAACAAATTAGCACCAGTTTTACCTGAATTAATTGGTGGTTCGGCTGACTTAACCCACTCTAACCTGACCGAACTCAAAGGCATCGGCGACTTCCAAAAAGGGCAATACCAAAACCGCAACATCCACTTTGGCGTGCGGGAACACGGTATGGGCGCCATCTGTAACGGTATGGCGCTGCACGGTTCGGGATTAATTCCCTACGGCGCGACCTTCCTGATCTTCACAGATTATATGCGGGCTGCAATCCGTTTATCTGCCCTGTCCCTCGCTGGCGTAATTTGGGTAATGACCCACGACTCGATCGGACAAGGGGAAGATGGTCCCACCCACCAACCGATTGAAACTTTGGCTTCCCTGCGCGCGATTCCTAACCTAACGGTAATTCGCCCCGCAGACGGCAACGAATGTTCTGGCGCTTACAAAGTAGCAATTGAAAGAGCGAAGCAAAACAAGCCGACTTTGTTAGCTTTCTCGCGTCAAAATGTCCCCAACTTGGCAGGTACTTCGATGGAAAGTGCTACCAAGGGCGCATACACCGTGCTTGATTGTGAAGGAACTCCGGAATTGATTCTAATTGGTACGGGTTCCGAAGTCAGCCTCTGCGTCACCGCCGGTGAAAAACTCACCGCCGAAGGCAGAAAAGTCCGCGTTGTCTCGATGCCTTCTTGGGAATTGTTTGAAGCTCAAGATGCAGCTTACAAAGAATCCGTACTGCCAAAAGCAGTCACCAAGCGCTTATCTGTAGAAGCTGGCGCTAGCTTTGGTTGGCACAAGTACGTTGGCACCGAAGGCGATACTGTTAGCATCGACCGTTTTGGTGCTTCTGCACCCGGTGGCGTTTGTATGGAGAAGTTTGGTTTTAGTGTTGATAATGTTTTAGCTAAGGCTAAAGCTTTATTGGGCTAATATCTCGAATATTCTCTGTAATTGATTGAACGAGGCTCTCTGTTACTAGAGAGCCTTTTTTGGTAGTAATATCATGTCCTGGAGCAATGGTAGTGTACAATTTTTGATTCTGTAGGGGCGGGTTTTACGAGAGATCCTTGCTAGCAGCGAAAAGGATAAATAAACCCGCCCCGCCATACTTTGATTACCCCCTTTAGGGCGAACGACTTAAGTCGCGCCTACACAAACAAAGACCGCCTGCGCGGTCTATAGGAATAATTTCTACACTTGTTGAAATTGGGTTAATAACCAGTTTCCTACTTGTGACTGATCTGCTTCTCTGCTGCGTACTAATGCTTCTTCTAATACAGAGATAGCTAACCCTGGTAATGCCTGAGATTGATAAATCCGACGACTTCCACCATCGGCTAAGATTTCAAATGCCAAAATTTGAGCTTTTTGGACATCTACTACCCAATATTCATCTACTTATATAGTTAATTGTGTTGTGTAGGGGCGGGTTTTACCAATCAATCCTTGGAGGTCACGAGATATCTCGTTAAACCCGCCCCCCCCCCGCGCGATGCCGATCTAAGCGGACATGATATAATATCATGTCCGCTTGTATCGGCATCGCGCGGGGGGCGGGTTTATCAAAATAATTCGCTTGGCGTCAAAGGTATCTGGTAAAACCCGCCCCTACAACACCATTAACCGTACAAGTCCGTATGCGTTGGGACGAGGGTATAACGTCTATACATCCCGAAATTTATTTCTGGGCTAACGATGCAAGAGGTCTATTTTATCGAACTACCCCAGACGCCGAGGAAATCCCAAGCAAACTCTATATTGATTATCCTCGATTTTCCATCGCCCGTCGCACTTTCTCAACTTGCTTGGGTGCTTCCATTTCACTGAAGAGTCGAATTGCTTTAGCAAAATTATCCTGACTTTTTTCAGTATCACCTATCTTTTGATAAGTTAATCCTAGTTGGTAGTAAGCTTCTGCAAGGTCACATTTAGCGCCGATTTTATCCAGAAGTTCGATTGATTCTGAATGATTTGCGATCGCTGTTTCAAAATCTCCCTGTTCTCGGTAAAGCTCTGCTATGCCAGTTATAATTTTCCCTAATAGATGCGTAAAATTACTATCTTTAGCATATTCAAAACCTTGTCGATACATTTCAAAAGATTTTTTAAATTTTCCTAGCTTACTATAAGTTAAACCCAGAAACAAAAATCCATATCCTTTTCTCCATATACTCAAGTCACTTTTTGAAAGACCCTCATATGCTTTTTCGAGCAGTATATATACTTCCGGATCTGGTTGTGAATTAATAATTGTTTTCAAAAAAGCCAAATAATAGTATGCAACTGTTGCACTTCTTTGTACATCAATTTCTTCAAATATACTGGCAGAACTTTCAAACATTATTATGGCTTCATCAAGTTCCCAAAGCGAAAGCTTGCAGCGTCCTATTGCCTTCAAAGCATCAGCATGTAAATCTTTAAAATTTAATGTCTTAGCTATTTTATGCAATTTTATGCCGTAGGTCATAGCTTTGTTTATATCGCCGATAATTTCATGTGTAATGCTTAATACATCATAAATTCTACCCAATAAATAACTAGGCTCAAATTTATCTATAATTACATTGCATACGAAAATAATTTGTTGGTACAAACTGAGTCTGTAAAATGAAGCATCTAAAGTTTCACCTCCTTCTGATAGGCTTCGCCATCTGCTATCTCTTCTTGATAAAATCACAAAACAAGCCTGCCCAAAATCACTAATTTCTAAATAATGATAATAAGCCTCTAAAGCTGTCAGAGCATCTTTTACAGTTTCAATCGTTTTAACACTTTCAGTCCAAAACTCAGCCGCTATACGATTCGTTTTATCCCAATTTTCACTTGCTCTCAACCTGGCGATCGCTTCTTCCCGAATCATCGGATGCAGCCAGTATTCTCTCTTATGAAACTCTACTAAAGAGCGATTTCGCAAGGATTCAATAATGCTTCTACGCCGCGCTTCTTCAACATCCCACAGTAAACACAACAATCCCTCAGTCGGAACAGTTGGCACATCCTGATAGCGATAGCATCCCAAACGACAGAGAAGTTGATAGGCTTGAAAATCAATTTCTTGCAGACGATTGAACTGATTAGTCACTAAATTTTTTAAGTCTGGTTTCACCAATAGATCGGCGCTATTTTCCTGCCAATAAGCCGCCATATCTCCATCAAACTCCTGTCGGATTGCACCGCAGAAAATATCCATTGCTTTGGCATTGCCTCCATAAGCATTGTGCATCGCCTTGAGAGTGGGAGTATCTATATTGATATGGCGATCGCTAAAAAATTGTTGCCATGCTTGCTCATCTAATCCGGGTAACTGATAATGCTCTACATTTACACCATCGTCACATAAGCGATCGCGACTCGTAATCAACGTCACCGACTGCACCGTTGAATCACCTAAAACTCGCAACAGTTCCACATAACGACGATGGGGTTCAATAAACCTGCCTTGTTTATCCAGTGCAGGTTCTAAGTTATCAATTAATACTCCAACTCGGCGATTTTGAAGTTGTCGCTTTAGCCGCGTCAGCATCACCCCAAATTCCCGCCCTGGTTCTTCTTCAAAATCTCGCTTGAGCCATTCTTCAACTACACTTTCAACTGCGGTGATGCTTTCCTTTTCCTTCGCCATTGGGAGGTATAAAACTAAGAACCCTTGAGATTTGAGATATTCCTGCGCCAAAGTGGTTTTACCGACACCGCCAGCAGCTTGGATGACGATGATTTTGGCTCGGTTTACCAGGGTGTTTAGGTGTGCGATCGCTCCTTCCCTACCTACAAAATTCGAGTTTGATACCGCTTCCCTGACTTCCCCCTCTGTCTCCTGACTTGCAACATTCCTTAACGTAGTGGATGCTTTTGTTGAATGCGATCGCCAGTATCGTTCCAAAGCTGCCTTAAACGTCTTTTTCCCAACGGTTTCGCCCAAAGCAGCCGATAGTATTTCCCATAACTTAGAACCAACCTCCTTGGCATGGCTTTCATTACAGGGATAAGAGTCTGCAATTTCCGCGTATGTATTACCCTGCCAAGAACCGCGAAATATAGCCCTTTGCAGTTCGTCGTTTAAGTGTTGTCCAGTTTGTGCAAATACCAGTGCATCCGCAAGTTCTAATCCTGCTTCAACATCCATAGTTAGACAAGTGAAATCGATTGCTACTCAGTTTAAACCAACTTTTTCCACTAAAACCAGCTAAATCCGTCTTTTGCCAACCAGATCCTACTGTCAAAGTGCCGACTCTATCCGACTGACAAGCTTTTCAATCATCGATAGTCTTGATTCATGGGTTGAATAAACCCAATAAACACAAACCCAACAAATGGATTCAACTTGGAGGAACAAATGTTAGAGTTACAATCTGAAATCTCTGCAATGACTCTTGAAGACCAAGAATTTATCGCTCGTTTGAAAAATCTTGACCTCGATCCTATTATCTTTCGGGTCATGCACAATGAAGAAACACTCTGGACACTTGAACAGGCCGATCGTGCCGCCCAACTTTATCGCGGTTTCCTATATTTAGCTTGGAAGTACCCTAACAAAGCGATCGTTCCAAACAAAATCGTTGACCAGTTTTGGCATCAGCACATTCTTGATACTGCCAAGTATCGTGAAGATTGCCAAATGGTTTTTGGCTACTTCCTAGAACACTTCCCTTATTTTGGAATGCGCGGTGAAGAAGACAAGCAAAATCTGGAAACAGCATTTGAGGAAACAATGTCTTTGTTTACAGAGCATTTTACTCAAATTGCCAGTCCTGCGGACAAAGCCAGCGATTGTTTGTTTGTTGCTAAGTCGAGCGATTGCTTGTTTGCAACTGAACAAACCAAAGCCAGCGATTGTTTGTTTGCGGCAAAACCCAGCGATTGCTTATTTGTAAACAAACAGATGAAAGCCAGCGATTGCTTGTTTTCTGCTAAGCCGAGTGACTGCCTGTTTGTAGACAAATCCAAATCTTCAGATACACAATCTAGCGAGTGTCTATTTGTCAATAAACTTGCCGTCGATATGTCTCGTCCGCGCCCGGTTCGGATCTAGATTGTCTGATACTAATTCATTACCCTCGTGCAAGCCCAACGACTAAAGTCGCGGCTATACAAACAAAGACCGCCTGCGCGGTCTATAAGAATAAAGGGGGTCTTTAAGCCGGATTTGGTATGAGGTGGCTGAAGTCAGCCACCTGTCACTTCCTTGCATCTTTTTTCTAGTACAACCTGTCTTGACTAATCAAGCCAAGACAGGCTTCATTTTAATAATTTTAACTCATCCTCTCAATCGGTAAAATGGTCAATCAACATTTAAAAGAACCCTATACTTGTTTTCCACTTGATGTCTCTAATGGATTTACTATTGTGTCTCCAATACCCGAAGACATTCCACCAATGTCGGATTTATTAAAATTTGTGTGGGGTCAGACATTTAAACAATTTTTATCGGATCAACCAGCTAAGCTATTGTTTAGCGAAGAAAGAATTAAGCAATGGATAGAAGCTTCAAATGGTTATGTTGGCTTAGTCAAATATCTAGGGGAAATAGTAGGCGTAATCAGCGCATTTCAAGACAAAGATACTATTCATATCAGCCATTTGTACATACATCCTGATTTTCAAAACAAAGGTTTAGGTTCAAAAATGATAGATTCTGTATTAGTCAGATTTCCCTCGGTAAAAAAACTTTCTTTAAGGGTATTTGAAAAAAATACTCACGCCATAAAATTTTACCAGAATAAAGGGTTTTGCGAAGTCAGTATAAGAGATGCAAACTTCGGTACAGAAAAAACCCCCTCGATACTGATGGAAAAGCCAGTTGATTGACCTCTTAAATAACCCGCGCAGGCGGGTGCAAGTTTGTGTAACCGCGATTTCAATCGTCGGGGCATGGCAGGCGATCGCATCCCCTATCCCATCTACCAATTAGGTGTGCGATCGCTCAACTCCTTTACTTATCCCCACTCTGTTTTCACCCATCAGCACCAGAAACCCGGTTTGTTGAAAAAACCGGGTTTCTAGATTATAAATATTTATATATATTACTATATTGTTTTGTAAAGTTAGCCTAAAAAACCTAAAAATAATCGAGCGATCGCTCTCACATGAAAACAAAAAAATTTAAAATAAGTGTGTTAAAATTTACACCTTGGGGACAGAGTTGGGTGATAACATAAACAAATTAAGCCCAAATAACAGTCAGCGAAGCAGAAAATGGTATCTATCTATCAGTTAGTCAAGGAAACTTTGCAAATCGGTTGTCTATCGCTGGAAACTGAAAATAAAATTAGCCGATTGTTTGAGAATTCTGTAACCACAGAGGATATTGAAGCCCTGATAACGCTACAAGACGCTGTAGCTTTTGGTTACGTTCAACGCGAAGCGAATACAATTACTCAGGAAAGTAAAAATAAAGAGCTTGTAACAATAGGTAATAGGTAGTAGGAGCTAATCAATACCTACTACCTAAAATCAGGTTAGGTTAAAGAAATTTTCTGCGCGATCGCTTTCCCAATCTCTATCGAAGAAGTAGCGGCGGGAGAGGGTGCATTGCAAACGTGTAAGGTATTTTTTCCTTCAATAATCAAAAAATCATCGACCAGTTTCCCATCATTCATTAAAGCTTGGGCGCGTACTCCAGCACCAGCCGGGACAACATCTTCAGCTTGAACTTCTGGAATTAACTGTTGCAAGCTCCGCACAAAGGCTGCTTTACTAAAAGAGCGAATAATTTCTTGAATCCCTTCATCGGCATATTTGGCTGCAAGTTTCCACAAGCCAGGGTAAGCGATCATTTCGCTAAAATCTCGCAAATCGAAGTCGGTTTTTTTGTAACCTTCCCGCTTTAAACTCAAAACGGCGTTTGGCCCCGCGTGTACGCTACCATCTATCATGCGGGTAAAGTGAACGCCGAGGAAAGGAAATGCTGGATTGGGAACTGGATATATTAATCCCTTGACAAGATAGCGTTTTTCTGGTAATAATTCGTAGTATTCACCCCGGAATGGGATAATTTTGGCTTCAGGGTTGGCGTTACCCAGTTGGGCGATGCGATCGCTATACAATCCCGCACAGTTGATCGTAAACTTTGTCTCGAAATTCCCTTTGTTAGTTTCCAATATCTGACTGTTATCGGTGGCGAGAATTTTCTCAACTTTAGTACCCAGACAAATCTCACCTCCCTGAGATTGAATCAATTCCCCGTATTTCTGGCAAACTTGCCGATAGTCAACTATTCCAGTAGTAAAGACTTGAATTCCCGCCAAACAGGTGACATAGGGTTCGATTTCTTTGACTTGTTCGGCGGTAATTTTGGCGACTTTTAAGTTATTTTCTAAACCTCGTTGGTAGAGGTTTTCTAGTAAGGGCAGTTCTTTTTCTTGCGTCGCCACGATAACCTTGCCGCAGACTTCGTGAGCAATGTTATATTTTTGACAAAATTCTACGATAGATTGACTGCCTTCGCGGCATAACTTGGCTTTGAGACTGCCTGGTTTGTAATAAATACCAGAGTGGATAACGCCGCTATTATGTCCTGTTTGATGATACGCCAAGCTGCTTTCTTTTTCTAAGACAACCAGGCGGGCATGGGGATATTTTTCCACCAATGCCATGCCAGTAGCAAGACCAACTATGCCGCCGCCAATAATTGCAAAATCGTACATAGATTAGCACCAATTATCTAATAAAGCGATTTTGAACCAGTTGCACCCTGTTTGTCAGCGAGGGAAATTACTGACTTGTCAGGTAGTAGGGGCGGGTTTTACCAACCATTGTGTCGAACCACGAGATATTTCGTTAAACCCGCCCCCCGCGCGATGCCAATACAAGCGGGCATGATATGAGAGCGATCGCTTCACTCCCCTAACATACTTATCTTTCGCTACCTAATCGATAATCTTTGCCAATCAATCAGTCTCCCTTGCCTTTGGCGACTGCGGGGGGTTCGTTTTCTTCTAGCCAGAGTCTGACAGCTTCCTCTAACGCATCTGTCTGACTGACTTCCTTAGCAGTGCAAGCAATCTTAAATCTCATCGCTAATTCCTTGGTTATATACCCGCTCACTTGAGCGTAGTTGGGGTCATTGCGTCTACTTGCCACTACCAAACCATCAGAAGCTTCGTTTACATGGGATTCCATTTTCTCACATGCTTAGGTTGACTTTTTTTTGCATGTTGGCATGTTTACGTGATTACGTGCTAAGATCTGACTCGTAAACCAAAAACGCCCAAGCTCAGAGCTACGGCGATCTCAGCCATAGATAAACTTGGGCGGACACAGTTTTATAGCGGTTTGCACGCGGGTGAGGTACACCTTCGTTTGTATAGCGGCACCCTTAAGGGTGCCGCTATACAAACGAAGCCAAAAGGCTGTACCTCAATGAGTTGCAATCTGCTGTGTTGCTCAAAATGGCTTTTAAATGCTCAAAAAGCCGCTTTTACACACAATTCAGTCTGAATTTGCCATGAATACTCAGTTGTTTAAGAGCCATCTGAACTATCCTCCTTGCTTTGATTACTGGTCTTGCCAGGAGGGGAAGCCTCGTTTTCTTCTAACCATTCCTCTATCAGATCGGTTATGACTTCGCTCATAGTTTTTTGTTTGGCTGTGCAAGCCAGTTTGAATCTCAGCTTTAAGTCCTTATCGACGTAGCTGCTGAGTTCCGTCATGTTCGGCGGTAATTTCGCCACTGCCACAGATTCCCTATACGCCTACTCTCGTATCCTACTGTTTCGCCTTTACGCGGTTACGGGGTTGCAAGTTTACGAGTAGTAAGGTATCTTAAAACTCGTAAACGAAAAACGCCCAAGCTCATAACTATGGATATCTCAGCCATAGATAAACTTGGACGAACACACTTTTATTCGCAAAAACGGCTTTAAAATGCACAAAAAGCCGCTTTTACACACAATTCACTTCTGATTTTAGCATGAATACTCAACAAATTCATCCGAGCAGATACCTCGATCTGCACGTGTGGGCGATCGCGATTATGTTGCCGAATGCTTGTCATCGCGCGATCGCTCGCTTTCGCAATCGGCAAGACGCGGCGGATCGTCTGCGGGCATTGCGACGATTTATCCCAAAAGCCCAGTTTGAGATTGTATTCGATGAGGATTGGAGTAAAGAAGCGATGGGTGGGTGAGGAAGCGATCGCATATCCATAAAAGTTCGGTGCGTGACACAATTATGTCATGCACCCTATTAACTGATTGATATCATTGGGTTAATAAATTAAGATCGATCGCCTGCGTTGTCAGTCCGCGCTGAAATAAATTTCGCGCTAAAAGCTAAAGTCCGTTGAAACGGACTGGCAGAAATTTTTAACCCGTTTTAACGGGTTGCGCGCTTTAAGCTTGAAATTTATTTCAAGGCTACGGTGTCGCTTCCGCTTCTTTCGTGCTACATTAAGTAATGAGGTAGTAATACATCCGCCAAGCTGTAGTTCGGGTTCAGTATGCCCGACTGGTGCGCCACCCTCTGGAGTTGTGCGTATACCGCCTTTGCGATGTGTGATTATTTCACAGTTTGATTAGCTCAGAGGAAGAGCAGCCGAATTTGATTCGGTGCGACGTGGGTTCAAATCCTACATCAAACGCCCCGAAAGTTGGCTCAATTGGTAGAGCGATCGCTGTATCGGCGATTTGTTGCAGGTTCGATTCCTGCACTTTCCACCAACACCCCCGCCCTGGGTAAGGGCACCTTGTTGTGGACAAGGCGGCTGCAAGCCGGTGTACGTTTCGGGAGAAATCCCAAGACGGTTCAAATCCTTTATCTGACAAGCTCTCGCGATGTAGGTGTTCCGAGTGACAGTGACGGTGCTAGCGCGATACTCGTACTGGGGGTATGGCGATCGCATTCCTCCCTAACTTGAGTATGTCCCTTCGCTTTCCACATTCGGCAAAACGAACGGCATATTTGATCGCTGTTAATCTTTTCTAGATTGCCCTTGGGTAGTTGAGGAAAGGCAAAAGCAATCTTAATCCAGTTTTCGAGATGCGAACAGCTTCGCTCTTGGGCAGGCATTCGCCCGCACCTAACTGTAAACACCTACATTGGAGAGTTTGAAAATTGATTTTTTACTTGATTTTATTAGACATCAAAAATTCGGTAGGTAGGGGCG
>DNGJ01000573.1 GCA_003486305.1 Cyanobacteria bacterium UBA11371 | reverse complement strand
GTCAATTACCCACCTGACAATGTTACTTAACATGTTTTAAATTTTAGATTTTGGATTTTGGATCGACTGGTCATGGTTAATGTTGACTTTCCCATACAAAAATGAAATCAGGATGAAATTGCTTAGCTGGGTAGTGAGATGATTTGGTTTGGGGGAGATAAGCACGCTAGCGCCCCCAAATCGCCAACTTCCCAAAACTGGAAAGATTACTCGTTGTACCAAGTTTTTCGCCACTGTTTCATTTGGTCAATTTCTTTCTGTTGCGAAGTCACGATGTCTTGAGATAATTTCTTTATTTCAGCACGCTTAGATTTACTTAAAGCATCTTGTGCCATCACTAAAGCACCCTCGTGGTGAGGTATCATCGCATTGATGAAGCGCTTGTCAAACTCTGCATTTGCTGCACCCAAATCCATGCTCATCATCATGCTTTGCATCATCTCTTGAGACATTGGCATCATGTGACCCATTTGAGGGTGATGAGCCATTGGGGTACTAGAAGCTTGAGGATACCAAGTTTTTCGCCACTGTTTCATTTGATTAATTTCGCGATTTTGAGCGTTAATAATATCTTCAGCGAGTTTTTTCATTTCGGGGCGTTGGGATTTATTTAATACTTCTTTTGCCATATCTACTGCTCCTTGATGGTGCAACATCATTGCATCGATAAACCGCAAATCGTAATCGGTATCTGCTGGCCCCAAGTCCATAGACATGTTATGGTTCATGTGGCTACGATCCGCGTCGCTGTGTGTGGATGCATTTTGTTTATTGCTGGGAACGCTGGCTGTTGTCGGGGTCGGACTAGAGACTTGGTTTTGATTTTGTGTAGTTGTAGAACAAGCTGTTAGGGAGGTGACACCCATTAAGGTCAATGCTGCTAAACCAGTTTTGATTGAAATGAAGTTCATAGATTTTGGCTTCAGTTGAGACAAAGGAGAGCAAGTTTCTGTTGATATTGTGAACTGTCCAGTTAACTGGAATGTCAACCCCCCCGAAAGAAATAATATCGCTTCCGTTTGCGTAACCACGTTAAGACCGCAGGTGAGCGGTTGAGCAAGATTTTTGCTCTCTCTACCTTATTAGGACTACCGCACGCGGAATCGATCAAACGGGTTGCAGTCCGCCTTTTATTGCCCTCTTCGTCTAGGATTTCACACAAGGATGAAATTAGGATGAAATTTATTGGTTAATCCTTCGAGATTATTTGCGCGTTTTTCCGTAAATAGTTTGTAATAAATATTACTTAATATAAAAATAGCATTATACAGTTTTATCCAATATTTATTCATTAAAATGTTTTATAGCGCGTGAGCCTTCGGATGAAACTTTGTAATAAATGCAACAGACATATTTCATTCAAATTTCATTCTGGTGTTGCAAGCTGGTAATTAGGCAAAGATGATTGTTAGCAAATTAAGACAGAAGGGAATCTTTGCAGACAAGGTGCTATCTAGTTAACGGCGACAAACCATACTCGCGCTCGGATGCTGAAATTAAGAGCAAACCGAGAGGTTACGCCACGACTAACTATCGTCGATTTTGAAGGATGTTTTTCAATGCTTCAAGTTTTAGAAACGGCTCTCTTATCGCCCCTAGCTCGCGATATCACCGAGGCAATTGGTCATGTTCCCATTGTTCGTCTCAATCGCTTAAACGAACTGTGTCAGCAGCATGAATTTTATCTGAAATTAGAATCCTGCAATCCCGGTGGCAGCATTAAAGAAAAAAATGCTGTATATCTGGTTCAACACGCAGAACGTACCGGGTTACTTGCTCCTGGCGGCACAATTGTTGAATCGAGTTCTGGTAATTTTGGCATTGGTTTGGCAATGATTGGTGCTGCGCGAGGCTATCGAGTTGTTATTGTCGTCGATGCTAAAACTCCACCCCCGATTCGGCGAATGCTGGCTGCCTATGGAGCAGAATTGGTGGATGTCCCTCTGAGTGCGGCAGATGCCAATGGTTCGATGCAAGTGGCGAGGATGGAAAAAGCCAAAGAACTCGCCCAAACCATTCCTGGTGCTTGGTATCCTTGCCAGCACCGCAATCCGGAAAACCCGACTGCCCACGAGCAATTTACTGCTCGCGAAATTGAACAAGCTTTCCCCGTTGCACCTGATGTTATTGTCATCGGAGTTAGCACGGCGGGACAATTGGGGGGAATTAGCCGATATTTTAAACAGCGCTATCCCCAAACTCGAATTGTTGGCGTAGATGTGGCTGGTTCGGCTATTTTTGGCACGCCTTCTCACCCCTATAAAATGACAGGATTGGGGTTATCTTTTGTCCCGCCTAATTTCGATCCAATGGTACTTGATGCAGCGTATTCTGTAAGCGATCGCATTGCTTTCTCTGTTTGTCATGCCCTGGCGCGTCGAGAAGGCTTGTTGTTAGGAGCGTCCACAGGCGCTATCGTTGCCGCTGCCTTGGCTTACGGTAAGCAACATCCGAGTCCTCAACGCATGGTATTGTTGAACCCGGATCGGGGCGATCGCTATCTCGAAACAGTTTACAATCCGCAATGGCTGTCCCAACAAGGAATTGAACTATTAGAAGATTCAGCCCTCACCGCTACAATTAATGCCCTTCAAAGCGTTCCTCTTACCCTCGTGCGACAGCAACAACCTGCATAAACAATGACCTTAAATGCTTCTCAAAGTCCGTCTAAAATCGGTCTGCTAGATTTGTGGCGGCAATTTATTCCCCTCTCTCTCAGCGATGTGGCAATGGCTTTTGGCGATCCGATGATGAC
>DNGJ01000447.1 GCA_003486305.1 Cyanobacteria bacterium UBA11371 | reverse complement strand
TTGCGTCTGGCTGGTTTAATTGGCAACCGCACCTCGAAGCGGGATTTGATTGATAAATACGTAGAATCCGTCCCCATGCCGGTGCTGGAAGTGCTGCCTTTGATTGAAGACATTCGCGTATCCCGCGTCAAGGGCAAGACGTTGTTTGAAATGGCGGAAAGCGACCCCTCGCTCAACTACGTCTGCGACTACTACCTCAACATCGCCGACCAATTGCTGGCGCTGCCGGAAGGCGTGGTGCCAAACGATGCTCCAGACCGGGATTTGTTCGCGTTGTTGTCAGATTTTTACTTAAATCCAACCAAACAAGCGCCAAAGACTGAGGAAGAAGAACTAGACTTAATGATGGTTTAAACAGTCTAGTTTTCAGGATGAGGGAGAAAACCTGTGGCTTTCTTTGACGACTTCACTACATCTCTAAAAAAGAGGTGGTTGGAATATTTTCAGCTAAATCACAGTTGGATGACTTTACAAATGGATGTCGATAGCGTTAAGACCCCAGATGGCGGTCGTCGGCCTCCTTCTTACCTCATCCTGGGGGTACTCAACGCGATCGAACCCAAGCTGGCGCAGTTGATGTTTCCCTTTTCCAAACTCAACTCCGATCCAGACGCGCTGATCGAGGTATTGGAGTTGAATTTCGACCCCGATATCGTGCTGGGTAACCGTCCACCAGGGAAAGTTGAAGCAACGCCAAAGGCATCTTCCTCTGCACCGACTGCTTTGGTCGAAGAGGAAGAGGAAGAGGAAGAGGAAGAGGAATCTTCGGATTTGCTTGAAGAGCCTCCGGTGATGATTGTCGAAGAAACCGTTATAGCGATCGCGCCTGAAGACGAAGAAGAAGATGCCTTTGGTGGCATGGCTCTGGATGATTTCGGCGAGGAAACTGCCGATGACTTGAGCGAAGACGAAGAAGAAGATGCCTTTGGTGGCATGGCTCTGGATGATTTGGGCGAGGAAACTACCGATGAATTGAGCCTCGCTGACTCTGATGATGACTTTGGCGGCATGGGGCTGGATGATTTTGGCGAGGAAACTACCGATGAATCCGAAGAAGATGCCTTTGGCGGCATGGCGCTGGATGATTTGGAGAGCGAAGCGTCCGATGAATCCGAAGAAGATGCCTTTGGTGGCATGGATCTGGATAACTTGGGCGATGACGAATCCTCCGAAGCAAGCGAAGCGTCGCTGATGGATATGGAAGACATTTCCCTGGATGCCTGGGGCGAGGATACTGCTTCTGAGTCGAGTGAAGAGCCTCTAGCAGATTTGGGTGACCTTAGCTTCGAGGGGTTCGGCGAAGAATCTTCCAAAGAGTCAGATGATGATGATTTGGATGCCTTTGGCGATATGACCTTCGAGGAGCTTGGGGAAGTCGATTTGAAAATCGATGATGAAGATGAGTGGAGCAAGAAATAACAAAGTTGTTGCCAAAACCAAGTTAACGGTTAACTGCCATCAGTAAAGTCAGATATTGCCCGCACCAGGGCGATATACCAAATCCGTCGGAGTTGTAAGGATGGGTACAACCCGCACTTACACTCCCCGTCGTCCGAATTAATCCGAGTTGAAATTGCGGGGACAGTCCCCGATGGATTTTTGCGTCTATTTATAGAGAGAGGTTTACTAGAAATGACTGTTACTCAAGAACCCCAAGCGCTTACCTTTGAGTGCGAAACTGGAAATTACCATACTTTCTGCCCGATTAGCTGCGTCGCTTGGCTGTACCAAAAGATTGAAGATAGTTTTTTCCTGGTGATTGGTACTAAGACTTGCGGCTATTTCCTGCAAAATGCGATGGGGGTGATGATTTTTGCCGAACCCCGCTATGCGATGGCAGAGTTGGAAGAGGGAGATATTTCGGCGAAGTTGAATGATTATGAGGAATTGAAGCGATTGTGCTTGCAGATTAAGCGCGATCGCAATCCCAGCGTCATCGTTTTTATCGGCACTTGCACGACGGAAATCATCAAAATGGATTTGGAAGGCTTGGCACCCAAGCTAGAATCCGAAATTGGGGTTCCCATTGTCACCGCCCGCGCTAACGGTTTGGATTACGCTTTCACCCAAGGTGAAGATACTGTATTAGCCGCAATGGCTGCCCGTTGTCCTAGCAAAGAAAAGGAAGCCGAAAAAGAAGAACGCAACGCGATTCAAAGACTGCTCAACTTCGGTAAAAAGAAAGAAGAAGTAATAGCAGAAGAATCGGAATATGTCAACCATCCGCCTTTAGTTCTTTTCGGTTCTTTACCCGACCCGGTTGTGACTCAATTAACTCTGGAATTGAAGAAGCAAGGAATTAAAGTTTCTGGTTGGTTACCCTCGAAACGCTACACCGAATTGCCGGTTTTAGAAGAAGGGTATTATGTCGCGGGTGTCAATCCTTTCTTGTCTCGGACGGCGACAACTTTAATGCGTCGTCGCAAGTGCAAATTGATTGGCGCACCGTTCCCAATTGGACCAGATGGTACTCGCGCTTGGATTGAAAAAATCTGCTCGGTGTTCGGAATTGAACCTAAAGGTTTGGAAGAACGGGAAAAACAAATTTGGGAAAGTTTGGAAGATTACATTAGTTTAATTCGCGGCAAGTCTGTATTTTTCATGGGCGATAATTTGCTGGAAATTTCCCTGGCACGGTTCTTAATTCGCTGCGGTATGACTTGTCCTGAAATTGGCATTCCTTACATGGATAAGCGCTATCAAGCGGCTGAGTTGGAATTGCTGGAAAAGACTTGTCAAGAAATGGGCGTTCCGCTGCCGAAGATTGTTGAGAAGCCCGATAATTACAATCAAATTCAGCGGATTTATGACCAGAAAGTTGATTTGGTGATTACGGGGATGGCTCATGCTAATCCTTTGGAAGCGCGCGGGATTAATACTAAATGGTCGGTTGAGTTTACTTTTGCTCAAATTCACGGGTTTACTAATGCGCGCGATGTGTTGGAATTGGTGACTCGTCCTTTGCGTCGGAATAATTCTCTGAAGGATTTGGGGTGGGATAAGTTGGTGAAAGACGCGATAGGTTGAAGGACGCGATAGGTTGAAAGCGATAGGTTGAAAGACGCGATAGTTGAAAGACGCGATAGTTGAAAGACGCGATAGGTTGAAACCTATCGCTACACAAACGAAGCCCGCCTTCGCGGGCTGTATGTATGGGGAGGGCGATCGCATGGGGTCGCCTTTTTTGTATTTGGGTTTAGAATCGATCCAAGTTGGAGGAACTTCTATGAAAGCTAAATTGTCGGCGGCGGCTATTGTGTCTAGTGTTGCGATCGCAAGTAGCGTTGTGTTGAGTTCTGCTACTCCTGGCGAAGCTTGCATGTATCGCAAAGCACGATATCAGCAAACGAGTTGGTTTCAGTCTCCTTTGTCGGTAGCGATCGCTTTACCGGGTATCGCTTTGGCTACTGCTCTTTATCTGGGTGGTCGTTCTTATCAGAATTAAGTTTATTTGGGCGATCGCACACGGGGCGATCGCTCTTTTTTTGAACCGCAGAGGCGCAGAGAACGCAGAGGAAGAGAGGAGGGGAGCGATCGCAACTTTTTAATTAGGAGATTGCTAAGTCTAGCGGTTTAGATGGGATAATGTACATTAATTCGGCTCCATCTGGTTTGGTTTCTGAGGGAGCTAATTTTAGCCAGTCATGGAAGCTAATTCCTATTTGACTGATAGCTTGTATTTCTGCCTGATAGGCTTCAAAACGCTCTTGAGTTTCAAGCATTGCCTCAATTTTTGACAATGCTTCAGGAAATTGTGGTTTTTCTTGCTTTTTTGGGCTAAACATTCCTAGCAATCCTAGTGGTGTTATTGCTTGTGCTATTTCTGTTGCTGATAATACTGAGATCATGGGTTCGACTGTAGTCCATACTCCCAGTACTCCAGTAATAACACCGTTGACGGTGATATATGTAGGAGAGATTAACAGAGGGTGGTTTTTGTAATACTTATCCCTCTCTTCCTTGTTGAGATAAGGAAATATCTTATGAACATATTTTTCGACACGAATACGAACAACTTCTGCACCTTCTTGTATACAGTCAATAGCAGTTTTAATTTCTGCCAATTCCAAATAGCAACGCGATCTAGCTACATAGGTTAAGAATAAAGAATAGAGGTATTCATCAGCAACTTGAATATCTTCTTCTAGTGCTGTATCAACGTAGCCAATATAAGTGTGTTGAGCTTCTAAAAATCGGTTAATGGCTAAGTATGCCATATTTATACGATTTTCAGTTTTACCCATTGTCAAGGCATTACGCGCTAAATCAAGGGCAGCCCGAAAATTAGCATATACAGAAAGGTCAAATTTATGATGAAGCTGCTTAACATCTTGCTGTACTTGCTTAAGGCGTTGTTCAATTTCTCCTACGCGCTTGATTACTATGGCAAATCCGATAACCGAAACCCCTAAATTGAGAATACTAGCCACTGAACCAACTTGAGAAAGTATACTTGCTGCTTGAGTTAGATTAGGTGCTGCTTCCCGTAACATAGCAACTAAATGCTTTTTCTGAGCATCCCGAATAACACCACCAAACCTGACATAATTCCCATTTTTCAAACCTTGCTCGATCCAGTCGGGAATTGAAAATGTTGCTGTAACTGTATCCATAAGTTTCTCTTAGTTGTTAAAATCTCAGTATCGCGTAGCTTTTTACCCGCACCTAACTTAGTATACCCAAGCAGAGTCAGCAAGTAACAATGCAGTGGGATGAAAAGTGAAAGAGCGATCGCACGAGCATTATTCTATACTGTAAGGAGCGATCGCTATCTTTGATCGGCAAAACCATGACTTCCCCAGCAAGTTTTGAATTTCCTATTGCTAAGGCGCAATATCTCCTCAACCGTGCTGCTGAATCTGGAGAAGGTGGAGATAAGCGAAAGTTTTGGCGCGAGGTAATGGGGTTTGAGTCGCCGGAAGCAATTCGAGAAGCTATCCTGACATCAGTATCTTTGGAGATGCTACAACCTCAGAGTCAGAATGCCCAAGGTGAGCTTTATCGAGCTTATATCCAGCTTACCGGGCCTTCTGGGTTATCGCGGCGGATACGCACGGTTTGGATTGTGCTTTTTAATGAAGATATAGCTAGGTTTGTCACAGCAGTACCAGATAGATTGGGGGGCTTGCAATGATGAAATTTCAGTTATTTGATGGGGTAAAGTTAACGGAGGAAATTCCCTTAACTGATGGGGGAGTAGCGCCAATAGGAACTGTGGGAGCAATTGTCGAAGTTCTGAATAATGGCGAGGCTTATATTGTCGAGTTGTTTGGGGGCTGGGTTAAATACGACGAACAAGAAAATTTTGTACCAGCAACGCAGGATGAGCAGGGAGCATTTATGGAAACTATTGGTGTGGAAACTGTCTATCCACAGCAATTAGTATTGACTGTGCAAGCGCGGGAAACAATGGGAGTTCGGGAGCATTTAGCGACGGTGTTAGATAATTTATCTGACGATTTAGTAGCAGAAGTTAGGGATTTTGCCGAATTTTTACAACAGAAACAGCAACACAAGAGTGCAAGTTAGCGATCAAGATGTTAGTCATCGCTTCCACTACAAAATACTCTTAGCGCTCTGGCAATTGCTAGAATGGTGGGATGCGATCGCTCTCATTCCTTCATCTACTGTAAACTATGAGTAAAACGCCGTCTCGTGAAGAAAGCCAAGCCATGCTGAAATGGCTAAATCAGAACCGCAAGCAATTAAATATATATGCCCATCAATATATTGCTTACAACGCTAATGGAATCATTGCTGATCATGAAAATTTGCAGGAAGTTTCGCGGTTAGCGTCAGCTTCGGGCGAGCTTTTTTCTATTTACTTAGTTCCTGAATATACTGGTTGTGTTCAATTTGTAGGGTTTCGCAAGGGTTAGGCGATCGCTCTTTTTTGAACCGCCAAGACGCCAAGGACGCAGAGGGAAGAGAAGGGAGCGATATGCCTCCGGCACGCTAAGCGCATCCGCGCCGCTAAGCGAACGCGATCGCTACTCTTCTTCTCCAGTTTCAAATTCAATTTCTTGGTAAATATCGGTTAATGCAATTTGAAATTGGACGGATGTTAAAGATAATACAGCCGCTTCTCCGTCATATTCAGAAAATAGCCATCTTCCATCCTCGGTTTTGGAGAATTGGTCAACGTGCATTCTATATTGGTCGATCAGAATATACTCTTGAAAGGTGGGAAGGGTTCGGTAATGCTCGAATTTCTTGCCTCGGTCATAACTTTCTGTTGATTTTGATAATACTTCGGCAATCATCAGAGGATTGGTAATCGTGTCTTTACGTTCTTCTAGGAACTCTAATGGACGGGGAACTACCATGATATCGGGATAGGTGTATATTTTACGCTGCGGTATCCACAAGCGTAAATCGCTCATAAAGACTCGATAGGGTTGTCCTCTCAATTCAGCTAAAATTGCAGCATAAAAGTTGCCTGCTATTAGATTATGATTGGGAGTGCCACCTGTCATAGGAATGATTTTTCCTGCGTGATATTCACTTCTAAATTCTGCGGTTTCTTCGAGTTCTAAATACTCTTCGGGAGAGTAGTAACGTTGTTGCGTGACTGGTATCATATTTTCTCCGGATATTTTAAGGCTAAATAACACACGATATCCGAAACCGGATTTTTTGGAAAAACCCGGTTTCTACAATCTCACTTTTATCGTTTCAATGCTAAAGTCAGTCCATCTGCAATTGGAACCATACTCAAACTTACTCGTTGATCCTGGTGTAATTTTTGATTGAATTCTCGAATTGCTTGAGTACTACTATCTTGAACTTGGGGATTGGCAACACTTCCACCCCATAAAACATTATCGACGGCAATTAAACCGCCCTTGCGAATTAGTTCAAGCGATCGCTCGTAATACCCGTCATAATTCCCCTTATCTGCATCAATAAAGGCAAAATCAAATGTTCCCGCCTGTCCTTCTGCCAATAATTTATCCAAAGTTTCCAATGCTGGTGCAATTCGCAGATCGATCTTGTCTGCTACTCCTGCTATTTCCCAATAACGACGCCCTATTGCGGTATATTCTTCGCTGATATCGCAAGCAATTACTTTTCCATCTTTTGGTAGTGCCAGCGCCACGCAAAGCGAGCTATAACCTGTAAATACACCCACTTCCAGCGTTTTCTTTGCTCCTAATAGCTGCACCAGCAGTGCCATAAATTGTCCTTGTTCTGGGGCAATTTGCATCGTCGCGTAGGGATGATTTGCTGTTTCTTCCCGCAATTGGTGCAAAATATCTAATTCGCGCAAGGAATTAGATAACAGGTAATTGTACAGTTGATTGTCAAGGCCAAGCGTCTTTTTTGACATAGTTGTATTTACCGATTAATCTAAAACTATAGTAACTCAATTTCCTGCGGCTAATGGCTAATGGCTAATCGAACGATATTATTAGCAATTAGCAATTAGCAATAAGCAATAAGCAATTAGCAATTAGCAACTTTATTCCTGCTCGTAAAACTGTTGATGCTTCGCTAAAAGTTGTAGATATTTCTCATTTGTCTTAGCTTCTGTCCACTTAGTCTTAAAAATAGCCGCTGATTCAGCTTTCACGGGATCTGGTTCGTTAGGCAGAATATCTTTACGGGCTTGCTTCTGGGCGGCTATTGAAGTTTCTTTTTGCGGATTGTTCTTATATTTTCTGCCGCTTTTATGGTTCGCATATCTGCGCGATCGCGTGTATCCCATTTGCAAGAACTTCCGCGCCATATCCGCGCCTATAAAATCATCTCTTTCCAGATATTCCAAAAACATCTGATATATTTTTTCGCTCGATTCTCTAGCTATTTCCGGTGTTTTAAACCGCCAGTAAGGTAAGATTTCCGATTTATATGGTTCGACTAACAGCACTCCCTGTTCCCCTTTCCCGACTCGATACAGTTCCGGATGCTCTCGAAAATCGATATTTTTGAAATCTAACGAATAATCAAATTGTTTCATAAATTTCCTCTCTTGGCGTACTTGGCGTCTTGGCGGTTAAAAAAAATTATGTGCAACTTGTAAAACCGTCACAAATCCTCAGAGATCGCCTTAAAACAAAAGCCAGGATTGACCTGAAACTTGTCTTAAGGTATCCCAGATGTATTACAGCATTATCAGTATTAATATCGGAGTTGTATTTTTTGTGCTGCTGGTTTATGGCATTTTACAATGGTTGCACGTGCCAACTGGTAGCTTTCTCGACTGGGTAATTGCCGTGGCTATTTTTGAGTGGCTGTTAGTTATTGTAACAGTGCCGTGGAATATCCATTTTGAAGCCAAAGAAGTTATTGCAGAAGCCGCTCAATCTGCTGAAAAAGGAATTAGGGTAGATGAAAAACAAGTTAATTACGCCAAAATGGTGGCTAAGCGATCGCTTCCCATCGCCATTACACTCCACCTGCCTTCTGCGATCGCATTCTACACCCTCGCCGCCACTGGCATTAGTCCCATCGGATATATCAGTTCCGGTGCGGCTTTATTGTTAACGTTTTTGCGTCCAGCTTACCGCGCTTATGAGTATTTAGCCGTTAGACTGGCAGCGATTCGCCAACAAGTCGTCTATCCTCGGGAAGATATTTTGGAGTTGCGATCGCGTTTTACCAATCTAGAATCAACCGTCAAGCGCGTGGAAGACCAACTTAACCCAGAAGAACCGCAATCTGTTGTCGCAACGCAACAGCGCCAGATAGAAGCAACTCGCAACGATTTATCTCGCATCGCTACTACCCTGGAAGAATTGCGATCGACAAATCAGGCGGAACATCAACGCCTATCTCGCGAAGCACAACATGCGATCGCTCAACTGACCACAGACAGCCAATTTCTCGACCACGTCCGCGAAATTATCCGCTTTTTCAAGACTGCATAAAAGGCGAGGCAAAAAGGAAAATATAATTAATTTACCTGCATAAATTTTCTGAAGATGGTAAAGAGCGATTTGGCTGCGTTTCCGCACCTTGTGCTACCCAGCTATCGCTCTCGATTTCTCGTATCCCTGCATCCCCCTACCGGAAGAGAAAGAAATTTATGAGAAATTTATATTTAGCAACGCTCGGTCAAAAGGTATAGTTTGGCTCTTTTTCAGTAATAATACGGTGAGTTTCTATATAAGCTATGCTAATATAAGACAATTTATAAGTGGCAATGCTAGGGTAAAAGCAAGAAACTTTAAGGCAATCTCTCAGTATTTCAGTAATAGTACGGGACTTGGGAAATCTTATGGCCTCGTAAATCTACGCTTGACGTACATCTTCTGAATTTGTCACCCTTAAATACAGTAATCCACGCATTCCAAATCAAACGCGAAAGTAGGGCGGTAATGCCCACCCTACTTTAACGCTTCCTAATTTACTACTAAAAATAACAATAATTACCGCCAAATTTCATCTGAGATGAGAAAAAATTGCGATTAAAATTGCGGTGGCAAAATTGTCCCATACTCGAGCATATCAGAAATATTTTGGCAAAAAAAAGTCTCATAGTTTCACTGCGATCAAAGTAAAAATATTGGGGAAATTCGCAGCAGGTGTGTTCTTGAGCAGGTGTGCAAATTCAGTGGATTTAACTTGCTTTTCCCGTAGAAACGATCATCTTGCTTTAGATCTTTCTTACAATCCCACCTGCTCACCTGCCTCGCTGCTCACAGAGTCACCTGCCCCCCTGCACAAGAAGCCCCTTTTGCTCACCTGCTCCCAAATTCCCCACCTTCGTTCGCGCCCCATACAATAGGGATGGACTTGACCTTTGGCAAGCAATGCAAAATCCCCGCCTGCATCCAGATACCATCGAAGAAGTTAAGCAAAGAGCCGACATTGTGGATGTAATCTCGGAACATGTCGTGCTGCGGAAGCGGGGTAAAGATTTTGTCGGTTTATGCCCGTTCCATACCGAAAAATCCCCTAGTTTTACGGTCAGTCCGAGTAAGCAAATGTACTATTGCTTTGGCTGTCAAGCTGGGGGAGGTGCGATCAAGTTCCTGATGGAACTGGGTAAGCAATCGTTTGGCGATGTGGTGTTGGAATTGGCGCAACGTTACCAAGTACCGATAAAAACCCTGGAGCCAGAACAAAGGCAACAACTGCAACGGCAACTTTCGCTACGGGAGCAGTTATACGAGATTCTGGCGCTGACGGCGAGGTTTTACGAACATGCGTTGCGTCAATCCCAAGGACATCAGGCGCTGGAATATTTACAATCTCAGCGACGCTTGCGCTCGGAAACGATCCAACAGTTTGGGCTAGGATATGCACCCGCAGGGTGGGAAACGCTCTATAGATATTTGGTAGAAGATAAACATTACCCGGTGCAATTATTAGAACAAGCGGGATTGATTCGGCGGCGGCGGGAGGGGGAAGGGTATTACGATTATTTCCGCGATCGCATCATCATCCCGATCCGCGATCCCAACGGAGGAGTCATCGGCTTCGGCGGTAGAACCTTGACCAACGAACAACCCAAGTATCTCAACTCGCCGGAGACAGAACTATTTAATAAAGGTAAAACTTTATTCGCCCTCGATCAAGCCAAGAATGCGATCGCAAAACAAGACCAAGGTATCGTAGTCGAAGGATATTTTGATGCGATCGCGCTCCACGCCGCCGGGATTACCAACGCCGTCGCCTCGTTGGGAACCGCACTCAGTTTAGCCCAAGTCCGCCAACTGCTGCGCTACACCGAATCCAAACAACTCGTACTCAACTTCGACGCCGACACCGCCGGTACCAACGCCGCCTCTCGCGCCATCGGGGAAATTGCCGACTTAGTTAACGCCGGGGAAGTGCAATTACGCATTCTCAACATCGAAGATGGTAAAGATGCGGATGAATTCCTCAACAGCCAGCAAGACGGTGGGGAAAAATATCGCCATCTGCTGGAAACCTCACCATTATGGTTAGATTGGCAAATTCAGCAGATTTTAAAAGATAAAAACCTCAAACAGGCGGATCAATATCAGCGAGTTATGCAGCAAATGGTGAAATTACTCGCACAAATTGCCAACCAAGAAATCCGCACTTATTATATTAACCATTGTGCAGAAATTCTCTCTCAAGGCGAGTCGCGACTGGTAGCGAATTACGCCCAAACGCTTCTGGTTCAAATTAAACGAAACCAGCGACAAAAATCTACTGGGGTAGTAACAAAGCAACCTGCGGAAACCGTCGTAGTAGAAAGCGATCGCTTAATGCAAGCAGAAGCTTTATTACTACGAATTTACCTCCACTGTCCGGAACATCGTCAAGCTGTGATTCAGGCATTACAGCAGCAAGATTTACAATTTAGCCTTTCCCACCATCGGTTTTTATGGATGAAAATATTAGAACTACAGCAAACAACTCCTGAATCTGACTTCGATTTACTCTCGAAGTTACAAGACCGATGCCTAGAATTTAAACAGGAAATGGGTCAAGTCCAGCCTTTATTTCACCTGAATGAAATCACTCAGTACGATACTTACCGCGTTCCTAATTTAATACGAGCCGCCGTCGCTCGTATGGAACAGGTAATGTGTAAAAAACAATCTCGCTACTTTTTAGATTTGTTGGAAAAAACAGACTTCAGAACCGATCCAGAAATGGTGCGGCAATATCAGCAAGAATTCCTTAATTTCAAACAGCGCAGCGCTCTATTAGAGAAAGAATGTCAGGTTTCTCCTATTGATCTGAGCATGGGAAATTGGGCATAGGACATTGAAGAAGACATCCCCAGCAAAAGGTGCAGGTGAGCAGTGGGGAATTTGAATCTATATTCTCCCGGAGTCCCACAGGCGAGACGCCTGTGCTACGCTGTTCACCTGCACCCTTGCTCACCTGTTCCTCAAGGGCATTCTAAAGTATCGCGCGTATCGCGCCCGGTGACTGGATTTGTACCTTTGGCGATTTGACACAGCATTTCTTGCTGATCGTCGCGCAGGAAGACATCGGTAAAATCTGCCCCATCGATAGTCGCGCCGTTAAACCTAGAATTGGGGGCAAAAGCACCTTCTAAGATGGCGTTGGTCAAATTCGCTTTGAGGAAAAGTGCTTGACCGATGACGGCGTAACTCAAGTCAGCGCCTTCTAAATTCGCCTTTTCTAAATGAGCGCCGAATAAACTCACCCCGCGCAAATCTGAATGGCTAAAATTACTTTGTTGCAGCTTAGCTCTAGTGAAGCTAGCATCTCTTAGATCGCGATTGGAAAAGTCAGCACCGATGAGAAATTCCTCGTTATATTCCAACGCGAAAGCTGGTGAGGTCATCGTGCTAACAATTGCCAAAATTGCGATCGCTACAATCAGTAAAAACCTCTTAATCCGATGGCCTTTTCCGCTCCTCATGTTCCCTGTGGCTAAAACTCTGCGATTCTTATTATCAACGTTTACGATACCTCATAATATGGTCGATCCCCGCCACCCCCCATCCTCTCCCGCCGATATCGGTATTTTAGGAGAAAATTTCGTTGCCTCTTGGTTACAGGCGCAAGGTTGGATAATTTTACATCGCCGCTGGCGTTGTCGCTGGGGAGAGTTGGATATCATTGCTCAAGAGCGAACAGGTGAGCAGGTGACTCCGGGAGATGGTGAGAATATAGATTCAAATTCCCTTCTGCCCCTCTGCACAAGAGCACAAGAACACAAGAGCCCCTCTGCCCCTCTGCCTTCTTCCTCAATGCCCTATATTGTCTTTGTAGAAGTTAAAACCCGCAGTCAAAGGAATTGGGATGGGGATGGAAGAGAAGCGATCGCGCCCCAAAAACAAGCTAAACTCTGGAATGCTGCTACTGCTTTTCTCGCAGCCTTTCCAGAGAAAGCCGAATACCCCTGCCGATTTGATGTTGCTTGCGTTGGCTATCAAAGGCTATCCCGCAAGCCATCCGCTTTGGCGATCGCCAACGACATCATTTCCGATCGATCCTTACATATAGCTGGATATCGCCTCGTCTTGCGAGACTACATCCAGTCAGCTTTCGACAACTGAAGTGTCAAATTAATTTTTAAGCCAGCGTTTCGGGACAGTATCCCAATCCATTGACAAACTGCTTGCGAAAAGCTTCAATTTCCTCCCGATCCGGATGACCGTGAGAAACCACGGCTACCTGGTAGCGACGCATCACCTCAATGGGTGATTGTCCCGCATCCAAACTCCATAGTGCCATTTTGACTCTAACTTCGGGTTGATAGGGAATGCCTATTTCGTTCAAGAACGCCCTAAAGTCCCCATCTTGCTGTGGTTTCAGGGGTTCTCTCATTTTGACCTTCACCACCCAGCCATCAATTTGATGAAGGACTGTGACCGAATGCACCGGGAGTTGGCGGGTTACGTGTAGGAAATCAACGACTCTCTGCGTTAGGCTGGCATTCGCGAGGAAATAGAGGTATTCCATTATGTTTATACTTGGGGGCCAAGCCAATACTTTACTGATATTATTTTCTCCAGTTCAACAACTAAAAACTAGGGGATTTGCCCCCAATTTTGACTGGGGAATTTTACCCAATTTCTACCGCCAAACCTGGGTTGGGTTGAGAGCATATAAATCTGTATCCTTAGATAGATGACGAAGCTTTACCGCGACAAAAATCTGCGAGATCTATTATTGTACCCGGAGCCATCCCATGGATCTGAACAAAGTTTCTAAAGCCAATATTAAAATTGCTCATGCCATCGATACAACGGCACCAACCCCTGGTGATGAAACGAACATGGGGGGTGAGGAGGAACAGCAAGAACTGGGAGACGCTTCCTCGTTACCAACTACTGATGACCGCACCCTCGCCGCCTATGATTACTTTCTTCCAGAGCATCTGATTGCCCAAAATCCCGTCAATCCGAGGGATAGCGCCCGCCTGCTCGTCGTCTTGCCAAAAGAGGGCCACGCCCACAGCATATTTCGCGATTTGCCAGACCTGCTGCAACCGGGAGATCTACTGGTACTCAACAATACTCGCGTCATCAGAGCCAGACTCTACGGTCGTAAAATCAGCGGCGCATCGGTGGAAGTTTTGCTGCTGCAAGAGCGCCAAAATAACACTTGGTTAGCCTTGGTCAGACCGGGGAAACGCCTTCTACCAGGTGCAAAGATTATTTTTGAACCGCCATCTTTGAGCAGGGGCGCAGAGGGGCAGGGGAGTGGTGTAGGGGCGGGTTTTACCTGCGATCGCACAA
>DNGJ01000445.1 GCA_003486305.1 Cyanobacteria bacterium UBA11371 | reverse complement strand
GGCATATCGCTCCTCCATCACTTTTGCCCCTCTGGGGGCTTTTTTTGTTGTGGCGGTAGTTCTCCCCTTTTTTGAGCTTGTAATACTGCCGTTTCAACCAGAAAGGATATCAGGTTAGCCGTGGGTCTACCCTGTTCATCGGCCCATTGCTCTAAGGCTTCATATACGTAATCGGGAAGCGTAATGTGAACGCGCCTGCTCACTGTCACCGTTTGCATTTTGTTATCGCTCCCAATAGTACAGGTTTGCACTTCAGTGGGGACTATAACTATATTTTAGTATTTTTGAGCTACCAATTGGGGCTTAATCTGGAATAATATAGACATAACTCTTGGATCTGCAATAAGTGGGACGGGCAGGATGCCCATCCCACAAGAAAAACTATCTCTTGTGGGGTGGGCGTCCCGCCCGCCCGGTGTATTGGTGCAAGAGTTGAATGCCTAAAAAAGTCAGAAGCCAGCCCCTCGCCCTGGAAAAGCACGGACTGGCTCTGGCTCCCATTCGCATAGGAGATATATCAATTATGCTTCATCGAGAACGTCTAAATCCTTGGATTATTGTTCGTCTGCTGCCCAAGATGCAAAGAATTGTTGTGGGTCGATTTCGCAATTGGTCGGATGCAGATGGTCATTTGAGGATTTTGCAACAATTAATTCCTGGGGCTGAATTGATCGTTGTTTTCGATCCTGGGGAGACGCCTAACTGTATGCAAGGCGATATGCGAGCGGGTACGCTGAGCGATCGCATGTAATTTGTGTGGGTGCGATCGCTGTTTATTATGTGTGCGATCGCGCCCCAATCTCCCCGCGCGTTAAACTAAATTCAAGACATAGTATAAGTTGGGGAAAAATCATGACAGCGACTCTACAACCAACCGAAAAACGCTACTACACACCAGAAGAGTATCTAGCACTAGAAGAAAAAGCAGAATACAAAAGCGAATATCACGACGGAGTTATCATTCCTATGACAGGTGGAACTACGAATCATAACCGAATTGCAGGCAATACTTACGTTGCGTTAAAACTGGATCTCAAAGGACAGAACTATGATATTTTCATTGGTGATGTACGTTTGTGGATACCCAGAATCAGAAGCTATGTCTATCCTGATGTGATGGTTATTGCAGGTAAACCTGAGTATCACGAGAATCGCAAGGATACGATTATCAATCCTCAAGTAATTATTGAAGTTTTATCGAAATCGACGAAAGGTTACGACCTTGGTGACAAGTTTAGTTATTACAGAACTATCCCAACATTTCAAGAGTATATTCTGATTGACCAGACCAAAATAGCAATCGAACAATATTCTAAGCAGTCAAATAAGCGATGGTCTTATTGCGAGTACGATGAAGAGGATGCTGGGTTATTGTTTAATTCCTTCGGGGTAGAAGTGCCTTTGGTTGATATTTATGAGAAGGTTGATTTTGAGGCGGAGGAAGTAGAAGACGAGGTGGAAGTGGTAGAAGAGAAGGAGGGGGAGTGAGAAAGCGATCGCTCCTCTATCCCTGGGTTAAAATGGATGTAGGACAACAAGCAAGCTAAGGAAAATGACTGTGACACCTTTAAAAGAAAAGATTGTTGAAAAAATAGACAATTTATCTGAAGTAGAACTACAGGAAATGCTAGATTTTGCTGATTTCCTGTTATTTAGACGACAAAAGCAGGAGGCATCTTTACTATCTGCTGAAATCTGCCAAGGAGAATCGGCAAAGATGGATGAAGAATGCTCCGTTCATTATGTTGGTGGAGTATTAGTTGTGAAAGCAGCATTAAGTAGAAATGAAGTGCAGATAGATTGGAATACAGTCGTGGATGAAATGCGTGAAGAAAGAATTAGAAAATTTATAGAATAATGAAAGTTTTATTCGATACATCAATACTTGTAGCAGCACTGTTAGAAGATCATCCTAATCACACTAAAAGCTTATTTTGGTTGCAGCGAGTTCTAGCGGGAGAGATCGAAGGATTTGTTTCAAATCACACTATCGCTGAACTGTATTCTGTACTCACTCGCTTTCCCCGAAGTCCTCGGATTAGTCCTGGATTAGCAAAACGGTTAATTAGCGAGAATTTGAACCGTTTTGATTGGGTTGTTCTTGCTGCTGATGATTACCAGGAAACAGTAGATAGAATGGTCGGTTTAAATATTGCTGGGGGAGGGATTTACGATGGGTTAATTGCTCAGGCTGCGCTGAAAGCAGGTGTGGATGTGTTGCTGACTTTAAACCCTGATGATTTTACCCGATTGGGAGAAGAGGTGGCTGCGTTGGTGCAAATGCCAACGTGAGGCGCAATATGCTAATAAAGGTTTTTCCTTCCCACTTCTCCCCAAGCGCCCAAATTTCTGATTTTGATTGAGTTAGGAAGAAAAGCGAAGCACAGCAAGCTAAATTATAGACTACACTTGTTTACAGGATTCCCATTGTCCTAGATAATCAGACTCTTGATAGAGCAGAAACATGGATTCCCTTAAAGAAAAGATTGTAGAGAAACTGGACAGCCTTCCTGAAATGGCACTTCAAGAAGTTCTAGAGTTTTTAGATTTCGTAGTATGGCGCGACCGAAATCGTGAAAAATCCTCATTATCTGTAGCAGGGGATAACTTACGAGAAGAACAAGATACAGCATGGTTGGAAACGGATTTATCTAACCTGGAAAGCTACGACTCTTACGACTGGCAACCCGGAGAAATTGGTGAGGGTTTGCCTGTTAAGTATGTCCCTGGTATGGGTGTAGTAATTGTTGAGAAATGACTAATCGTTCTTTACAGTTTGGGGACATTGTAACGGTGCGATTTCCGACACAAAATCCTCAAGGTCGCGAACAAGAAGGTTATCGACCTGCGATTGTGGTTGGTTTTCCAAACCGACTGGGAATACCGCGCTTTGAATTAATAATTGCGATTCCGATGACGACAGATCGAAATCAAGCGTGGGCTGTTGCTTCACCCGATTTATATCCACGTTTTGCGGCGGGAGTTGCAGGGTTAAGGTCGCCGTCTATTGCTTTGTTGGATCGGGTAAGAGTTTTGGATGTTAATCGAATTGTGGACTATCGGGGAAGTTTGACACCTGAAGAATATGCATCTATCTTGAGTGGACTTCAGCGGATGATAAATCCTTAAATAACATGCGATCGCAAAGCGTGGTGTTTAAGAGCGATCGCACTGCTTCCCAAGCGCCCAAATTCCTGATATTGACTGATTTTGGGGGAAGCGATATGCCATCCGGCACGCTGCGCGATCGCGCTAGGTTATTCAAGTATTCTAGTAATTGTGCTAATCGGGATAAAAAGTGAAAGCTCATTATCCTCTAACTGTATGAAACCGTATTTCAAATAAAACGCTTTTGCTTGTTCATTCTTAGCATCAACTATCACAGCAAAGATTCCCACCTCAGAGAAAAGGCTAACTGCTTTACGAAATGACTCCATTAGCAGTTCTTCTCCTAACCCTCTACCCTGCATTGAGCAGTCTACAGCAAGTTTACCGATCCGCATGGCTGGCAATGGATAGCGAGGCAATCCTTTCCGATAATTTTCTGGTAGGGACTCGCGTTTAACTTCAGCCATACTGACAGAGTAATAACCAGCTACATCTCCATTTCCACCTTCAGGAATTGCCACAAAGGTTTTAGCGATTCCTCTTCTATCGTTCTGACGGGCATATTTTTTCAGGTACTCATTTAACTCCGGTACGCCGCATTCAAAAGCTTCTCGCCTCACTCTTTCATCGTCTAGGGAACAAAAAATCCATTCCATTGTTTACCACTTTCCATACTTTTCCTGATGCTTTTTTATGGCTGTTTTCAGTGCTTCGTTTGGTTCTGGTGGGTTTTCAATCGCTGAGGTAACTATTTCCCAGTCTCGTTCTGAAAGAATAATTGACTCTGGCTTGAGGGGGAGATCTTCTGCTAACTTTAAAGCTACTTCAAGCAAATACTCGCTTAAACTGAGACTCCTGATAGTGGCGGCGTTTTCCAGCACTTCTTTTTGTTCCTGGGTCAGGGTTATCTCAATTGTGGTTGTTTGGGGAGCCTGGATTGGGTTTGACATCTTTTAATGTTCCTCACGACAGAGGGATTGATTGTATTTTAGCGACCTTTGAGCGAAATGAATGTAGGTAATTGAAATGAGGGTATTCGATAACGGTTTGTAATGCGATCGCGTTGCTCATTCGTTGAGTCTCCAAATCCCCTAGAGGCTAGCTTGTGGTTATTACTAGGATAGCTGGCGCGATCGCTAACGCTATTTTGGTGTTTGAGCGCGATCGCACTGCTTCCCAAGCGTCTAAATTCCTGAGAATGGCTGGTTTAGGGGAAGGCGATTGCACTCTTGTTACAGCAGAGTTATTCTGGGGAATACTGAGGATAGACCCAAGTTGTTGACTATCTCCAAGTATGAGCTATTGTCTAAATACCGATTGCCAGAAGCCCCAAAACACAGATGGGACAAAGTTTTGCCAAAATTGCGGGTCAAAGTTGTTGCTCAAAGAGCGCTATCGAGCTATTAAACTGATTGGTCAAGGCGGTTTTGGTAAAACCTTTTTGGCAGTGGATGAAGATAAACCCTCTAAACCACGCTGCGTCATCAAACAATTTTTTCCTCAAGCGCAAGGCACAAATAACACTCAGAAAGCTGCTGAGTTATTCGAGCAAGAAGCAGTTCGGTTGGATGAATTAGGTAAATATGCTCAAATCCCTGAATTACTGGCGCATTTCACGCAGGATAATCGCCAGTATTTAGTACAAGAATTTATTGATGGGCAGAATCTAGCTCAAATCTTGGAAGCTGAAGGTGCTTTCAACGAAAAGCAAATCCTAGACTTGCTTAACAGTCTACTGCCAGTACTTCAGTTTATCCATTCTCACAACGTCATTCACCGGGATATCAAGCCAGAAAATATCATTCGTCGAAATAATGGGCAGCTAGTCCTGGTTGATTTTGGAGCTGCTAAATATATGACAGGAACAGCACTGTTTCAAACAGGAACCACAATTGGTACTCCTGAATATGTTGCACCTGAACAAACTAGGGGGAAAGCTGTTTTTGCCAGCGATTTATACAGTTTGGGTGTAACTTGCATTCATTTACTGACGGAAGTTTCTCCTTTTGAGCTATTTGATATAAATGACAATACTTGGATATGGGAACATTATTTAGCCAATAAATCAATAAGTTATGAACTGAAGTTTATTTTAGATAAGCTGATTGAGAGTGCTATGAATCGGCGTTATCAATCAGCCTCTGATGTCCTAGAAGACTTGAATGTAAAAAAAATAGAGACTATGACTGGGATGTGGTATGGTGAATTTGGTAGTAAGCCCTCTACACTTATTGTTACTAAGCAATCAGATAATGATTTTGAGGGATTTTTAGAAGCTAAAGAGCGGAACGGGAAAATTTACAAGATTGCGATAGAGGGAAAAGTTGAATTTATAAAAAATGAAATTATAATCTCTGAAAAATCCGTAATACAAGATCCCTTGGGCTGGTGGAAACTCGGAAAAAATAAAGGAATTTTATCCAGTGATAAGAAGCAGCTATCCGGAGTTGGTCAGGATTCAAGAGGAAATTATTCATGGAATTTTTCAAAAAGTAATTTCCTAGTTGGAAATTGGTATGGTAAGTATGGAAATAAGGAATCAGTTCTTGAAGTGACTGAGCATTCAAACGAATCGTTTAAGGGTATATTAATCTATAAAGGATTGCTAACAAGTTTTAAAATTCAGATAGAAGGATATCTTAACTATAAAAATAATGAAATCAAAATTAGAGAAATTAAAGTAATTTCAGATCCATTAGACTGGTGGAGATTAGGAGAAAATCAAGGAACTTTATCATCAGATGGAAAGCGAATGTCAGGTACAGGTATAGATGAGAGTAAAAGTTCTTACTCCTGGTCATTCTCTAGAGGATGTAGATAGATAAGTAACTCTTAATCAGAGTAATAGCGAAATACTTAAAAAGTAATTAGGGAAAACAAATAATCCTAGAATTCCGGTGCAGATTGCCGATTAGGGCATCCCTTGTGGATGCCCCTACGATGACGAGAAATTACGCGCCGACAGCTTCCTTCGCCGCGTACATCACTTCAACGGTGATTTGCGCGATATTCCGTTCCCGCGCAAATTTCTCGGTATTCCGCTTGACTTTACCGCGCACAAATCCAGGAATCTTATTCAATTCTGCTTGCGCGTCTTTTGTCCAGTTCAAGTCAGAATCGGCAGAAATTCCCTTGTGAATCACTTCTTTGGTATCGTGACCGCCAAATATTTCTAACAGGTGATCTTCCATTCCCAAAGTAAAGGAATTATAAACCAAATCTGCTATTTGATTTGTGCCTTCATATCCCATAAATGGCTTGTATCCAATCGGGAAGTTCTGGATGTGAATCGGGGCTGCAATTACGCCGCAAGGAATATCTAAACGCTTACCGACGTGGCGTTCCATTTGCGTGCCGAAAATTGCAGCAGGTTCGATCCGAGCAATCATATCTCCAATCGCACCGTTATCATCGCTGATGAGGATTTCATCGCAATATTCTGCGACTTGTTCGCGGAACCAATCGGCGTCGTATTTGCAGTAAGTTCCGGCACAAACTACTTTAATTCCCATTTCTCGTGCCAAGATTTTGGTCATCGCGGCGGCGTGGGTATTGTCGCCAAATACGACGGCTTTTTTACCCGTCAAATTCTGACAGTCAATCGAACGAGAAAACCATGCTGCTTGGGATACATATAAGGTTTGCTCGTTGATGAAATTTTCGTAATCAACTTCCGCACCTTGGGCGTTAATTACCTGCTGAATTTTGCGGATGCAACGGGCGGTTTCTACTACACCCATCGGCGTGATATCGACATATGGCATCCCGAATTCTTGCTCTAAATACTTGGCGGTCATTAAACCGAGTTCGCGATAGGGAACTAAGTTAAACCAAGCTTTCGGTAGCGTTTTCAAGTTATGCACCGATGCGCCTTCGGGAATTACTTGATTGACTTCTATGCCCAAATCTGCCATTAACCGCTTTAATTCGGTGCAGTCGTGTTGGTTGTGGAAGCCAAGGGTAGAAATTCCGATAATATTTACAGATGGTTTTTCGGTTTTGCCTTCGGGTAGTTCGTTTTTCTTGCGGGCTTTTTCGATGTAGAATTGCACGATTTGTTGGAGAGTGCGATCGCCTGCTTGCAGTTCGTTCACCCGGTAATGGTTCACATCCGCCAGCATCACGTCGCCTTTGGCTTCCAACTGCGCCCGCTCTACAAAGTTTTGTAAATCTTCTTGCAAAATGCTCGACGTGCATGTAGGAGTTAGCACGATCAAATCGGGACGTTCTTCTTTGTCCTTGCGGGTGATGTTGTCTACCACCTTTTCTTGCGAACCCCGCGCCAAAACGTTGCGGTCAACTACACTCGCGGTGACTGGGGTGAAATTCCGCTCCCGCTCTAACATCGATCGCATGACGTTAAAGTAATCATCGCCTAATGGCGCGTGCATGATGGCGTGGACGTT
>DNGJ01000408.1 GCA_003486305.1 Cyanobacteria bacterium UBA11371 | reverse complement strand
CTACTGTAAAACCCGCCCCTACAGGTAGGAAAATGCGTCGCGCTTGGATTTGTACCTGTTCGTTTTCTAATGAAAGATGCGGACTGTAGAAGCAGTCTACTTTTTTTCCATATTTTTGCCGATAGTTTGCTGTTTCTTTGGGATTATCGCTAAATCCTCTGGAAGTTCCTTCGTAATGAATAAATTCTGCCGTGGGACAATAAACGGATCGATACCCTTTTTCTAACAATCGATAACCGTAATCTGCATCGTTGTAAGCGACGGCGAATTCTATCTCGTCAAATCCGCCTAATTCTAGGAATAACTGTCGCGGTGTCAGCAGACAAGCTGCGGTGACGGCGGAGTAATTTCTGGTTACTTTGGCGTAAGAAAGATATCCACCATCGTCTTTATTTATTAGTTTAAATGCATGTCCGGCTAACCCGTGATGCATCCCGTGAATTACGCCTGCATGTTGCACTCTTCCATCGGGAAAAAGCAATCTCGCACCGACTGCGCCGACGCCTTCGATTTGGGCGTATCCTATCATTTGAGATAACCAATCTGGGGATATGACTTCGGTGTCGTTGTTGAGGAATAGTACATAGTCGGTTTCGATTTGTTCGGCGGCGCAGTTGTTAATGGCGGCGAAGTTAAATTTCCCATCGGGATTTTTCACTTTTAAGACGCGATGGGGAATTTGTTCTAAATAAGCTAAGGTTTCCGCTTCGTCGCTTTCGTTGTCAACGATGACGATTTGATAATTCTTGTATGTGGTTTTTTCCAGGGAAGTTAGGCAGTTTTGCAGTAAGTTTAGCTTGTTTTTGGTGGGAATAATAATCGCAACCGAGGGGCCTAAGTCTGGGAATTTGTGGCAATATAATCCTAATCCCAATTTCAGCGCCCATTCGGGTTGATAAGCGCTTGCTTTTATCCCCCGTCGCTGTAATGCTTCTCCTACTGCTTTTTCGCCAGCGATGAAGCTTTTTGGTTTAGCAGCGCCGGTAACAGCGGTCGATCCGGGTGTGGCGCGCCAGTGATAAAGTACTAATGGTAAGTGAGCGATTTTATTGGTTTTTTCTGTTACTCTCAAGGCGAAGTCGTAATCTTGGGAACCTTCAAATCCGACTCGCATTCCGCCGAGAATTTCAAATAAGTTTCTTCTGACGGCGCACAGGTGGCTAAAGTACATGTAAGAAAGTAGCAATTCTGGCGACCAATCTGGTTTAAATTGAGGTGCGTAGCGTTGTCCGTTAATGTCGATTTTGTCGTCGTCGGAATAAAGAAAGTCAATTTCTGGATTTTCTGCTAAGTATAAAGCGACTTCCCCTAATGCATCGGGGGTAAGTTCGTCGTCGTGGTCTAAGAATACCAAATATTCCCCGGTTGCTAAACTGGCGGCGGTGTTAGTGGCGGCGCTGATGTTGCTGTTTTTTGGCAGATAAATAACGCGGATGCGGTTATCTTTTGTTAGCCATTTTTGCAATGTTTTTGGGATGTCGGGGTTGGTGCTATAGTCGTCGGCGATGCAGAGTTCCCAGTTTTGGTAGACTTGGTTGGTGACGCTGGCGATCGCTTGCTCCAAAAACTCAATTGGCGTATTATAAACCGGCATCACTACGGATATTTTCGGCAATGTTCCCCGACAGGTATTTAACCGCGATTTCAGATATGCTTCTGCTTTTTGATTCCACTGGTTAACCTGCAACCAAGCTTGATAAGGTTCTATTGTTTGAGGAATATTAAACCCTGAAGGCGCTAATTCTGTCTTTGACTGTTGTTCTTGATAAAGACTGATAATTTTTCCCACCAAGCGGGGTATTTCTCCCGGATTTGGTAGCAACCTACCCCCAAGTCGGATGCGCCTTTCGTAGATTTTTTTCCTGACGACTTGGACAAATCTTGTCGCTGTCTGTAATTGGTTTTTCCAATTCCCACTCCCCAAGTCACGTCGCACAATTAAAGGTAGCGGTGCTTGAAATAATGCTACTTCTCCATTCTCTAAGGTTGCTTTGAGCAAAACTTGCCAATTTCCCGCCGGAATGGCGACGTTTGCTTCCCATCCGCTGGCGGCGCTATCTTTCCAATCTGGGTAAGCTTTCCCCACATCTGGACGGTAATTTCCATACGCGCATTCTACAGAAATATCGCCGATGCAAAGGACTAGCTGTTCAATTTTATGCTGCGGATGACAGCACCAACCTGCAAATAATATAGTGCCGCTTTTTTGTTCCCAATCTTTTGGCGCGTCAATTGCTGCTTGTAGCGGTGAAATTACCAAGGAATAGGTGGCGAATCTCTGCCATTTTCCAGGGGAGGTTAACGCTTCTAGTACCAAGTTGTGTTGTCCGGAATTCAGGGAAACTGCAATAGCAAATCCTGATGCTTCCGCACCTTTAATTTGCCTATAGGCGGCGGCGACATCTTCCCGCGCCATTCCATAATTTCCAGCAAAAATTTTCTCTCCGACTCTGGCGCGGATGCTTTGGATGTTAGATTGGGTATTAAAGCACCAACCGCATATTTGAAAATTCCCATTGGCGATATTCCAACTGGTGGGAATGTCAATCGCAAATATAAAGGGTTTGATTAGGTAGCGCAGGCGGCGTTTTAATGCAAAATATTTTTCTCTAAACTGCCAGAATTTAGAAGATTTCATCGCCGCAATTTCGGCGGCGAGGGCGCTGTTTTCAGTGCGGGTGTGAGATAATTCTGTTTGCGAGATGGCTAATTCTGTTTGCGAGATGGCTAATTCTGCTTGCGATCGCTCTAATTCCACTTGTACGCTATTTAATCGATTCTGCGTACTATCTATTTGCGCCTGCGCGGTGTTTATTTTCCCTTGAGTTGTCCCCAATTCTGTTTCTAATTCCAGCAGTTTGGATAGCGCTTCGCCTAATTTGATTTCCCGTTGGTTTAA
>DNGJ01000229.1 GCA_003486305.1 Cyanobacteria bacterium UBA11371 | reverse complement strand
AGCCTGCATCCAGAACTCAGCAGCCCCAGAACCTTAGAAACAGTCACCAAAGCTCATGCTGCTTGGCCTGATGCAGAGCTAACCTTAATAATAGGTTCAGACTTACTCAACCAGTTACCCCGTTGGTATCGAGTTGAAGAATTGTTGCGACAAGTCGATTTGCTCGTCGTTCCTAGACCAGGATATCTGGTAGAGGACAGCAGTTTAGAAGCGTTGAGGCACCTGGGGGGAAAGATTGCGATCGCAGACTTTAACCCACCCGATGTATCCTCCACAGCATATCGCGAACGTCAAGACCCGACAAGCTTAACTACCACCGTTAAAAATTACATTCATCAAACCCAATTATACGAATGTCAGGACGCAGCACCAAAAAGATAGCAGATCCCGTCAAAAAACAAACCTTAGCAGACTTTAAAGTCGGAGTCGATAACGTCATTTTCTCAGTCGATATCGCCCAAAATCGGCTGCTAGTTTTATTGGTGATGCGAAGAGACGAACCGTTTTTAGGTCAGTGGTGTTTACCGGGAACCCTGGTGCGTCATGGAGAATCTTTAGAAGATGCCGCTTATCGCATTTTGTCTGAAAAAATTAGGGTGAATAACCTGTATCTAGAACAGTTATACACCTTCGGCGGGCCAGGGCGAGATCCCCGCGAAGCACCAGATAGTTTTGGAGTACGCTATCTATCAGTTAGTTATTTTGCCCTCGTGCGATTTGCCGAAGCCGAATTAATCGCCGATGGCGTTAGCGGAATTGCTTGGTATCCGATCAAGCAAGTGCCAAAATTAGGCTTTGACCATAACAAGATTTTAGAGTATGGTTATCGCCGTCTGCGTAATAAATTGGAATATAGTCCAATTGCTTTTGATGTATTGCCGGAACTGTTTACTTTAAACGACCTTTATCAACTTTACACGACGGTTTTAGGGGAAAACTTTTCGGATTACTCTAATTTCCGCGCCCGGTTATTAAAGTTAGGGTTTTTATGCGATACCGGCTTAAAAATATCGCGCGGCGCGGGGCGACCGGCAAGTTTGTATCGGTTTGATGCCGAAGCATTTGCACCGTTTAAAGATAAGCCATTGGTGTTTATTTAGGGAAAAAATGAAAATAGCTATTGCCCAATTAAATCCAACTATTGGCAACCTGAACGAGAACGCCAAACAAATTTTAAATGCTGCTAAACAAGCGGCAGATTTGGGCGCGCGTTTGTTACTAACGCCGGAACTTTCTTTATGCGGTTATCCGCCACGGGATTTGTTGTTAAATCCGAGTTTTGTGCAGTTGATGGCGACAACTTTGTCACAGCTAGCAAGAAATTTACCGCCGGATTTAGCGGTATTAGTAGGAACCGTGGAAGAAAACGAGCGATCGCACGTAGATGGCGGGAAACCATTATTCAACAGTATCGCCTGGTTAGAACAAGGTAAAATCCAGCAAATATTTCACAAGCGACTGTTACCAACTTACGATGTTTTTGACGAATATCGCTACTTTGAATCAGGGTTAAAACCCAACTTGTTCGCACTGAATCTTAAAAATTCAAAATCCCAAATCCTGATCGGCGTTACCATCTGCGAAGATTTATGGAACGATGAAGATTTTTGGGGTAAACGCAGCTATGCGATTAATCCGATTGCGGATTTAGCTAAACTAAGTGTAGATCTGATTTTGAATTTATCCGCTTCACCCTACACAGTCGGAAAACAAAAGGTACGAGAAGCAATGCTGAGACATGCAGCAACTCGCTATGAAAAACCGATTATCTATGCCAATCAGATTGGCGGAAATGACGATTTAATTTTCGATGGCAATAGCGTTGCGTTTAATCGCGAGGGTGAAGTTGTATGTCGCGCCCCTGGTTTTGAAACCGATTTAGTTATAATAGAATTTGACGAACAAAAGCAGGATTTAGTTTCCCTGGATGAAGCATCTATAGAATTAACTGAAGTAGCTAAAATCCAAAAGTCAAAATCAATTGCGCCCTTACCAGAATGCGACGATGAAGAAATATGGAAAGCACTGGTATTGGGGGTGCGAGATTATGTCAGCAAGTGCGGCTTTGGTAAAATTGTGCTGGGATTGAGTGGGGGGATAGATTCAGCGTTGGTAGCTGCGATCGCATCCGCCGCCATCGGTAAAGAAAACGTCCTCGGTGTCCTCATGCCTTCCCCCTATAGTAGCGATCATTCGGTAAAAGATGCGCTTAAATTAGCCAAAAATTTGGGCATACAAACGCAGATTTTACCGATTGGCGATTTAATGCAAGTTTACGACAAAACCTTAGAACCGCTGTTCGCCGGTACATCATTTGGAATTGCAGAGGAGAACATTCAATCGCGGATTCGGGGGAATTTATTAATGGCGATCGCTAACAAATTTGGACACCTATTAATATCCACGGGAAACAAGTCAGAAATGGCAGTTGGGTACTGTACATTGTATGGCGATATGAATGGGGGATTGGCAGCGATCGCCGACGTACCCAAAACCCGCGTCTACTCGCTTTGTCAGTGGTTAAATAGCAAAGCAGAAAGCGAAATTATTCCTCAAAATATCATCGCAAAAGCACCCAGCGCCGAACTAAAACCCGGACAAACAGATCAAGATTCCCTACCACCTTACGACATCCTCGACGATATTTTGCAGCGGTTTATTCAACAACATCAATCCCCCGCCCAAATAGTAGCCGCCGGACACGATTCTGTTGTAGTAGATAAAGTAGTAAAATTGGTAGCCCGTGCCGAATTTAAACGACGCCAAGCACCCCCAGGATTAAAAATTACCGATCGCGCCTTCGGTACGGGATGGCGAATGCCAATAGCAAGTAAATGGGTATTAGGAAACTCGTAGGGGCGGGTTTTACAGATAATATTGGGAGCATGTCAGGAATGCAAATCTACGCCGACACCCCCAAGGGTGCGGCTACAAAAACGAAGCCCGCCAGAGCGGGC
>DNGJ01000266.1 GCA_003486305.1 Cyanobacteria bacterium UBA11371 | reverse complement strand
TTTCTCTGAAAAATCGTCGATTTAGTCCTAGAGACGTTACATGTGTAGAGACGTTACATGTAACGTCTCTACAGCTAAAACCCATTTTAACGGGTTGACTCGTTCCCAGGCTTAACTTGTTAGCTTCACACACCGGAGGCAGCAGCCCACCCAACTCGTTCCTGGGCTGCTGCCTGGGAACGAGATCAAGCGAGGCTCTGCCTCTGTTAACGTTAGCTTCGCACACCGGAGGCAGCAGCCCACGTTATAAATCTGCAATCTCCAATCTGCAATCTGCTATTTTGTTATCCCCCCATCACCAATTACCCATCACCCATTACCACTCAAAAACGTTTCCAAATCCGGCACATCTATCCACCCGTTCATTTGCTGCGATTGATGCGTTAAATCCATCAATAATTGCGAGTATACGCCTTCTTTTAATCCGGGGATGATTTCTTCACCTCGGTCAATGCTTTGCACCCATCGATCGACTACTCTAATAAACGGTGCAATGCGACCATCGGCGTAATTTTTCGGAAACTCTAAACGATTGGGAATTGCGACTTCTGTTAAAGATTTTCCCGCAGGTGCAGCCCAAAGGCGAAACCCGTGGACGTAATCTTTTTGATTATCGCTGCCTAATACTAAAGTACCGCTCGATCCATACACTTCCACCCAATGTCCCCTTCCCTGATATGTCACCGAACTCAGGCAAACTTGAACCGGAGTGCCATCTTCGAGTTGCAGCATTATCAGGCAGGTATCGTCCGCGTCTACAGGCTTCATTTCGCCAGACTTCGGATCGGGTCGCGCGGGAATTGCGGTGCTTAAATGGGCGCACAACTGCCTTACAGGGCCAAATAACCAACTAATGTAATCGAAGGCGTGGGAACCAATTGCCCCCAACGCGCCGCCCCCGGTTTCTTTGCGTGCGTACCAATTCCAAGGACGCGAAGCATCGGCGCGACTCGATACTAGCCAATCGATTTTAATTAAACGCGGTTTTCCTACATATCCTTCTGCTAGATATTCTGAGAATAATTGCCACGCAGGGACAAAACGAAATTCAAAATCGAGTGTGGCGATCGCTCGCTTCTCCTGTGCCAAATGATACAACTCCCTCGCCTCGATTGCTGAAAGTGCGGTGGGTTTTTCCAGCAATAAGTGCTTCCCCGCTTGCAATACGGTTTTTCCCATTTCGTAGTGCAGAAACGGCGGCGTCGAGATGCTGACGGCTTGTACTTGGGGCAGTGCGACGATATCTTCTATGGTGGTACAAGCGTGGGGTATGTTGTGGGTGGATGCGATCGCAAGAGCCTTTTCCAAATCTCGATGATACACCGCCACAATCTCTGTGCGCGGATGCGCCTTAAATCCCGGAATATGGACTTTCTCACCAAAACCAGTCCCAACAATTGCTACACCGATAGTTGATTGCTGCACAGATGCACTCCGTTAAACTACTTCAAAAATCGAATTGCCAGAGGATAGCGATAAAACTCGCCTTTATTGGCTTTCACACCCGCAACTACCACTACAATTAACTGAAAGATGCCAAATACAATCAATGCTGTATCTTGCCACAGTTGAATTCCTCCTGGTAGTAATTCTGACTTTTGGGCGCTATCCAAGTTTACTCTAGCAATAACGAGTCCATTAACCAGCGCTAAAATTCCAAAAATAATCGCTCCTATGATGCTGTAGAGACTCATTGACAGTTGAAAGTTGAGCGATTCTTTTCCTTCCACATCGACTAAAGTATTCTCATCTTTTTTCATCCACCACATTACGAGTGGCCCCACCATGTTAATAAAAGGAATTGTCACGCGAAAGAGTGCCGGAGGTATCCACACTAGAGAGGAAAGATGACAGAACATCGCCCATTTTTGATAGTCTTGTTCGTTCATGGCTGTTTCTATGCTAGAAGTATGCGATCGCTTCAACAAGCCAAACACTTTTTGCTGAGATTTTGCACCTGGAGGCGGAGCCTCTGTATTATCGTTCCCAGGTTGAACCTGGGAACGAGATCTCAGAGCAAGTCGAACACCCCGATTTATCTGAGAAATCTCAGCGTCAACGGATAGCGATAAGATTGGCCACCTTTAGCTTTAATTGCGGCAAAAGTTACTAAAGCTAACCCTACCAAAGAGATTAGCGCCAATTCGATCGCTAATATGCCAGCGGATACGCCAAATCCTACAATTAGCGCCCCACCAACTCGATCGGTATTCGCTCCGCTGGGTAGATTAGAGCCAGCAATAATACCAACAACTATGCCCACAACTACTGCAATTATTCCTATTCCAATCGCGTATATAGTGAGGGAAATTTGAAAGTTTAGCGATTCTTTTCCCTGCTCGTCAATAAACGGATGTTCCTTTTTCTTCCACAACCAGATCGCTAACGGCCCTAAAATATTAAATGGCAGGGGGGGAATGCCAATAATTGATAAAAGCCCTAGAGCTATTCCTACCAAAGAAGCGAGGTGACACCACATTCCCCAGGTTCGTGCTTCTTGGTTAATATTGTCAAACATCGGCGTTTACCTTTGGCGTTGTTTTTCTATCCATTCAATTACTTGATGCGCCAACTTTGTCCCCGATAGGCGGTCAATTTCCCGCACTCCAGTAGGACTGGTAACGTTAACTTCAGTCAGGTAGCCGCCAATGATATCAATACCGACAAAAATTAAGCCATCCCGTTGCAAAGTAGGTGCGAGTTGGGCGCAAATATCGTACTCTCTTGCGGTAATTTCGGTGGCTGCTACTCTGCCGCCCACTGCCATGTTACCGCGAAATTCTTTGCCCGTGGGGATGCGATTGACTGCACCGATGGGTTCGCCGTTGAGCAGGATAATGCGTTTATCTCCTTCTTTGGCGGCGGGTAGGTAAGTTTGCACCATGACGGGGACTTTCCCTTGTTGGGTGCTAACTTCGATTAACGAGTTGAAATTGCGATCGCTCGGTTCTAAAAATAATATCCCTTCCCCTGCCTTTCCCCCCAAAGGTTTCAATACCGCCGCCTCTTTTGCTTCTACAAACTCCCGAATTACCGCCTTCTCCGAGGTAACAATTGTTTCTGGTATTGCCCGAATAAATTGCAGCGCATACATCTTTTCATTCGCCGCCCTAATGCCGTTGGGAGCGTTTATTACTAAGGTTTTGGCTGGGTTGATATAGTCCAAAATATACGTTGCGTAAAGATACGGAACTGTTACCGGCGGATCGGTTCGCATGAATACCGCATCCATTGTTTCCAGGGGGAGAAATGCGCGATCGCCCAATCGATACCAAGGCGATTGCGCCACCCAAAGTCCCTCCACCAATTGCACCGGCGTTAAATCCACCCGTTCTAACACCGCCATTGCCTTGCCATCCACCACACTCAAGTGAGATGCCTGAGTTATCCAAACTTCGTGCCCCAATTCGCCAGCAGCTTCCATCAGCGCCACACTGGTATCGTGCCCAGGGTCGAGCAAGTGGATGGGGTCAATAATAAACGCAAATTTCATAAGTGAGAAGATAATGGGCGAGATGGTTAGAAACCGCGTTTCACAGTAGGGACACGGCACCCGCAATATTCTCTACAAGTGAAGATTTTATGATTGCCGTGTCCCTAATACCAACGATCAAAGGTAAAGTTCTGCAACAATTCTTGTGGGGTAGGCATCCTGCCTGCCCTCGACTCTACATATCGCCATTAACTATACCAGCATTGGCTCTAGCTTGCCTTGGGCGTCCAAGGCGTGGAGATCGTCGCAGCCGCCGATATGCTGGTCGTTGATAAAAATCTGAGGCAGCGATCGCCTGCCATTGGCACGTTGAGCCATCTTTGCCCGTGCAGCTTCATCCCCATCGATGCAGTATTCGGTAAATTCAACGCCTTTTTTCTTCAGCAAACCTTTGGCGCGGATGCAAAAAGGACAACTACTCCAGGTATAAATTTCTACGTTCGCAGCCATAATTACCTCAAATGTTAAGTTATTTTACTTTATTTTAGTGTTTGAACCGTAGGGGCACGGCACGAGAAACATTGGTTGTCAAACCGGAAATATCTATAATGCCGTGCCCGTACCAGGTTTGAGAAACATTGGTTGTCAAACCGGAAATATCTATAATGCCGTGTCCTAGCAGGTTTGAGAAACATTGATTTTCAAACCCGAAATATTTATAAAGTAGGGGCACGGCATGTGAAACATTGGTTGTCAAACCCGAAATATTTATAAAGTAGGGGCACGGCATGTGAAACATTGGTTTTCAAACCCGAAATATTGATAATGCCGTGCCCCTACCAGGTTTCTCTTAAAGAAACCGGGATTGTGCAATCAACGTTGGGCAACGGCATAATGCACGAGTTGGGCGAGTTTCTCCCGCAGCGTGTCTAGACCCAAACGTTCGCTTGCCGAAATAAACACGGCTTGGGGAAACTCTTCTCGCGCCAATGCTAGGGCTTCGCTGCTGGCGCAGTCGATTTTATTAAAAGCAACCAAAGCTGGGCCGGGAGTGACGGGCATTTCTGATAGAATCGCCATCACCGAACGAATGTGACTGTGCCACGCGGGATGGGACAGATCCACCAGGTGCAACAAAGCGTCGGCTTCGGTGACTTCTTCTAAGGTGGCGCGAAACGCATCCATCAAAGCGGGGGGCAGTTCGTGAATAAACCCTACCGTATCCGTCAGGACAATCGGCATCAGTTCTCCCGTTACTGCATCGGGAATTACCAGGCGGCGCGTGGTGGGGTCAAGCGTCGCGAATAGCTGGTCAGCGGTATAAACAAGCGCGTTGGTCAGTACGTTTAATAAGGTAGATTTACCCGCATTGGTATAACCGACTAAAGCAACGGAGGCAACTTCTTGATGTTGCCGATTCTGCCGCAGGCGCGATCTGTGGGCTTGCAGTTGGTTGACTTCTTGTTGCAGGCGGGCGATGCGACGCCCGATGGCGCGGCGTTCGGTTTCTAATTTTGTTTCACCGGGACCTCTGGTACCGATACCGCCCCCTAGACGGGACATGGCTTGACCTCTCCCAGTCAGTCGCGGCAGCATGTATTCTAATTGCGCCAGTTCTACTTGCAATTTCCCCGCCCCGGATTGGGCGCGTTGGGCAAAGATATCTAAAATGACTTCGGTGCGGTCTACTACCCGGACGCCTATTTGGGTTTCTAAGTTGCGTACTTGGGCGGGGGAGAGGTCGCGGTTAAATACAATCAGGTTTGCGCCTATTGTTTGGGCGGTGAGGGCAATTTCTTGCACCTTACCTTCCCCGACGACAGTTTGGGGATGGAGGCGCGATCGCTTCTGGGTCACCGCCTGCAATACTTCACCCCCGGCTGTATCCACCAGACGCGCCAATTCTTCGATGTTGTACTCGAATTCTTGGGCGTTCATTTCATCGGTCATGACTCCGACTAACACGACGCGATCGCCATCCGCATCTACCTGTTGGGCGATGAATTCCCGCTGAAATTCTGCTTCCAACCCGTTAACCAAGTCGAGAAAATCCTGCTTGGTTAGCATATCTAGACTCATTGCTGGCGACACGCTCCAATTAGCAACGCCTGAGTCCGCCGCAGCGATCTTTACCCCGTTCGTAGTAGGGACGTCCGTCCCTTTCTCCTCGCGAAGAACCTGATTCGGTACTAGGTGTGCCAAATAGGTTTCTTTGACATAACCCGTCGCACCCCCGCCCCGGCGCTCAAACCCTTCGCTGGTAACGCTTAGCACCACCAGTACATCGAGCCGTTGCAGTGCCATTGCGGTTAAAGCCGCAACGCTTGGCGGTTCTGACTTGAGATTGGTGGCGATGCAGCGAATACCGCTGAGTCGTTCGGCACCATAGCGCGGCAATTCTAAAGGCGGAATTTGAGTTTGACGGGGCGTACCCACACCAACGCGAATCACCTGTCCCCGACGGTTGATATAGGCGCAGACAGGTTCGGATAGTTCCGCGCTAATAGCTGCCAGCCTTTGGGCAAATTCCGGCGTGGTGATGCGATCGCCCGGAATTCGCTGATGATACAGCCTTTGTAGCTGCTTGAGCTGGCTAGACTTTAAACCCTGAAGATTTCCGTAGATTGTCTCGATATGCACTCTTGACCAGTAACCTGGCCCCCAAATCATTTCTTGTCTATTTTAACAATCTGCTTGAAGGTCATAGGTAATTGGTAATTGGTAATTGGTAATTGGTCGCGCGCCTTTTCCGATTACCGATTACCTATTACCCATTACCCATTACCATCCGATCAATTTGCGTAGCTTTTTTTTCCATCCCGATGGTTCCGGTTTTCCCAGTGCCTTGTCGTAGCTGTCGTAAGCTTCTGCGTATCGTCCCAAATGATACAGCGCCGCACCTCGGAAAATCCAGGCTTGTGCATCTTTTGGTTGGATTTCTAAAGCTTTGTTACAACTTGTGACAGCTTCAAGATAGCGGTTTAAATGGATCAGTACCACGGCGCGGAAAACCCAGGCAGCGTAGTCATTTGGCTCAACTTCTACGGCTTTCTCAAAGCAGGCAAGTGCTTCTTCATAACAACCATTATTAGCCAGCACCTCGCCCTCGTTATACCAGAGATTTGAGTTGCCAGACTGTCTTTGCCAAGCTTGTTCTAGGCTAATTACCACCCGATTGTAGCGACTTATGCCAGTCATAAGCGTTTCCACCACCAAAAACGACCGCTTGAACCATCTATCGAGTTAATTCTACTGATTGTACCTTAATATCCTCAAAAAACTTCCCCCTTATTCCCTCGAATTTGCGCCCAGATGTAGGCGCAGCCAACTAACAAATGCGAAACTATTTTTTTCGTAAATGCAGTAAATTTAATTCAGCATTTTTTAAGAAGATGTTTCAAGATCTCCAAGTTTTTGATACCCGTCGCTATTTGCGTTTGGATCTTCTCGCTGTCAGCGTGGGTATTCGGCTTTGGCTTGGGTTTATATTTGATGGAAAAACCCTACCTAAAATCGGGTAAAAACCGCTTGGTAAAAACAGTTTTATTTTAGTTAAAATAAGGATAAGCAACCCAGAAAATCTCAAGGTATATGAAAATTCAATCATCGGTTTTAGTTCATCTCGGATTTGGCAAATACGTGCGGAGCGAGCGCGTATCAGCCGTGATACCAATTGAGGAAGAACGGGGGCCGGGAAGGCGCACTTTTGTTCACGTTGAAGGACAAACAGACCCGATCGTTGCCTCGCGTGCTGAAGATACTATTATTCGCGATTTAGTACAAGAACCTCGCGAGGTTACCCAGTCGCGTCAGCAGCAAGAAATCTTGCAAGATTTATTAGCTGATTTGGGTAATCTTAACGGTACTGTACGCCGTATTTGTCGCGACGAAGGCGGTTTAGACCTTGAACGTTTAGAACGACGCATTCGTCAAGTTTTAGAGTCTAACTAATGGCTAATGGCGTGTAAGGGCGAAGCATTTGCGTAGAAATATTTCAGCTTTACCGACAATATAACAGCGCAAATGCTTCGCCCCTACTAATGGCTAATCTCACGAAAAATGGTATATTAACTATCGCAATGAGCAATGAGCAATGACCAATTAGCCATTAGCCATTAGCAACTTGCCTTAAATAGGTGTCCGTCTAATGCCCCTAGATCCACAAGCTGAAAAAATCCTCAAACTAATCGCCAAACTCAATATCCCCCCCCTACCAACCCTTGAACCTGCAACAGCAAGGGAAATCACCGCCCAATACAGGGGTAAACCCCGGCGATCGCACTTTGTACCGAAAGTCACAAATCGCACCATCAAAACCCCTGTGGGAGATATCCCCATCCGCATTTACACGCCAAAGGGTAACGCACCCATGCCCGCGTTAGTTTATTTTCACGGCGGCGGATGGGTATTGGGCGACTTAGACGCGGCAGATAGTATCTGTTGGAATCTCAGTTTAAAAGCAGAATGCGTCGTCGTATCGGTAGACTATCGTCTCGCACCAGAACATAAATTTCCCGCTGCTTTAGATGATGCTTATGCTGCGCTTAAATGGGTGGTCGCCAATGCAATTGAATTGCATATAGATCCGGCGCGAGTTGGGGTAGGGGGAGATAGCGCCGGGGGCAATATCGCCGCCGCAGTTGCACTGATGGCGCGGGATAAAGGCGAACCAAAATTAGTTTATCAACTGCTAATTTATCCCGTAATTCAGAATAACTTTAATACTGAATCTTACCTAAAATATGCGAACGGTTTTGGTTTAACCAGGGATGAAATGATTTGGTTTTGGCAGCATTACCTCGCCGATGAAGCGGATGCCCAAAACCA
>DNGJ01000114.1:20592-26352 GCA_003486305.1 Cyanobacteria bacterium UBA11371 | reverse complement strand
ATATTCCCGCAGAATCAATTCTGCTGGCATCCACGGGCGTGATCGGACAGCGAATTAAAATGGATGCCCTGCGCGCCGGAATTCCCAAATTAGTCGCAGCGGCGTCGGAAACGGGCGGCGATGCAGCAGCAGGAGCGATTATTACCACAGATTTAGTCCCGAAATCGATTGCCCTAGAAACAATGATCGATGGGCGTCCGGTGCGGATGGGTGGAATTGCCAAAGGATCGGGGATGATTCATCCTAATATGGCGACAATGCTGGCATTTGTAACTTGCGATGCCGCAGTTTCGACTTCGCTGTGGCAAGAAATGTTAAGTCGGGCGGCGGATAAAAGCTTCAATCAAATTACCGTCGATGGCGATACGAGTACCAACGATACTTTGATTGCATTAGCAAACGGACAATCTCGCACCCCGGCGATTACCGAAATGGGGGCGGATGCCGAGAAATTGGAGGCGATGCTGACAGAAGTATGCCAGTATTTGGCGCGTGCGATCGCGCGCGACGGCGAAGGTGCAACTTGTTTAATAGAAGTGCAAGTAAGCGGCGCACATACTGACGAAGACGCGCGCAAAGTTGCCCGCACAATTGCCGGATCTTCATTAGCAAAATCAGCCGTATTTGGACGAGATCCGAATTGGGGCAGAATCGCAGCAGCAGCAGGCAGGGCGGGCGTGCATTTCGATCAACAAGATTTGCGAATTCAATTGGGCGATTTCTTATTAATGGAAAATGGGCAACCTTTGCCATTCGATCGCGCAGCGGCGAGTAATTATTTGAAAACAGCCGCAGCAGGTGCTTACTTAAAAGAAGATACCGTTTTAATCGCAGTAAGTATCGGCAACGGTTCTGGTTCTGGTAAAGCTTGGGGCTGCGATTTGAGCTACGACTACGTGAAAATTAACGCCGAATATACAACATAACTTCTTGTGGGGTAGGCATCTTGCCTGCCCTTACCCTGTGGCGGTATCCGTTTTTCTCTGCCATAATTAGGATTAATTCATGGAAATTCAGATTGAAAACCATACATTGGAACGGGCTGAGGAACGCGGCACTAACGAAGAAGAAATTAGAGACACGATCCTTACCGGGGTAGAAATTCCAGGAAAGCGCGGTAGATTGGGAAAAGCAAAAGTTTATGCTTTCAATCAAAACAGAGGTAACAAATACTATGAGGAGAAACGAGTAGAAGTTTTTTATGTAATTGAAGACAGTACTATCATTACTGTAACGGTCTATGTATTTTACGGGAAATGGTGATATGCAGATTTTCTATGACAGCAAATCAGATTTACTTTACCTGCGTTTAGATAATCGAAAACAGCAAGTAATTAATCAGCGTCTTTCTGAGGATATTGTTCTAGATATCGGGGAAGACAATAAAATTGTCGGCATTGAAATTATGGATGCTTCATTAAAAGTAAATTTGGAAAATCTACTGCCTGTTAAACATGAAGTTGTGCCTAAAGCAGGTTAGTTAAAAAGCCAACAGAAGAATGGAGTGCAGCCTGATTGCAGCAAGATAAATTCTTGTGGGGTAGGCATCTTGCCTGCCATTTGTGGGGCGGGCAGGATGCCCACCCCACAAAACCTGCTCAAGATACCCACCCCACCATACTTGTGCCAAAATAAACCCAAGTGTCTGGAAAGCGCGATATGGTTTGGGTAGTAGGGCAGCAGTTGCAGGGCGGTAAGTACATCATTGAAAAAGTCCTGCCAGAAGGTGGTTTCGGTATTACGTACAAAGCACGACACACGCTGCTCAAACAGCTAGTAGTAATTAAAACGCCTAACGAAAGGCTGAAAAATCTCCCAGACTACCCGAAATATTTGCAGCGATTCATGGAGGAAGGGCAACGAGTAGCACAACTGTCTGAAAAGAAGCATCCCAATATAGTGCGCGTCACGGATTTATTTAAAGAGGGAGAGATATATTGCCTGGTAATGGATTTTGTTCCAGGGGAGAGTTTGTTTGATTTAGTGCGGCGGCGAGGAGCTTTACCTCCTACAGAAGCAGTCGAGTATGTGCGGCAAATAGGGGAAGCTTTGACAGTAGTGCATCAAGCGAGACTGGTGCATCGGGATGCTCACCCTGGCAATATCATGGTGCAGAAAGACGGTAAAGCAATTTTGATTGATTTTGGCATTGCTGGGGAAATTCTGCAAACTGTCGAAAGTTCCAAGCATTTTGGTAATCTCGCCTTTGCGCCTTACGAACAGATGATGGGTAGTCGGGAACTAACTCTTGATATTTACTGTTTGGCAGCTTCTCTATATTATGCAGTGACTGGTCAACCTCCGACATCTTCTTTAGAGCAAAAGTTGAATAATTTCCGATTGATTAAACCTAACCAACTTGCTAATATCAGCGATGAATTAAATTGGGCTATTCTCAAAGGGATGGAATTGGAGGCGAAAAACCGTCCTCAGTCGATGCAGGAATGGTTGAAGTTGTTGGAAGTGGCGAATCGCACTGTGGAGGTTAGTTTACCACCGAAAAAACGAATAACAATTCCTTGGGGTTGGCTAACAAGACATTTGTTATTATATGCAGTATTTGGTTTTGTATCAGCGCCTTCCGATTGGGCTAGAAATTGGATTTTTGCTTGGACTTTTGCTTGTTGTTATGCTTTAATTTATGATAGGCTTTGGACTCTAGGTTTTGTTGGTATTTCGATTGTAATTTTGCCTTTGTTTTTGGTGTTTAGTTCGGCTTCGACTTGGGATGAGCCTATGTACAAGTCGTTGTTGCGTGCGGATTCGGGATGGGTTTTGCCTGGGGGTTTTGTTTTTATTCCGCCTTCACTTCAGATTTGGGTTTATTGTTTGGCGCTGTTTTGCATTTTGGTTAATATATTTAATTTGGTTTATAGTAATACAAATCAGCCTGAGTCAGGTTTATTTGATTCCAAATTTATCACAAAATTAATATTGTTTATAACTTCTTCGTTAGGACTAGGGTTAGGATGGTGGGCATATCAAATGTTTCCCATTTTGAGATAAACAATTTAGGTTGGGTTTCGTACCTCAACTCAACAAATGTGTTAGCTTTCGCTTCACTCAAACCAATTATTGAAATATTGCACCAGCGTAACCCGCTTTTGGTTGCGATTTGAGTTGCGATCGCGCCCCAGATGCCTGGGTAAAATGGGTAACGCAACGATCTGATGTTGTAGCCAGACGCATTGTTGCCTCTGAGTTTCAATGGATTAGTCGCGACACCGATGTACTGTTAGAAGCTTACGATCCTGAGATTGGTAAGTTCCTGATTCTGAATGAGTTGCAATTGCGCTACTCTGCTCAAATGCCTCGGCGGATGAGAGCTTATGCGGCTTTGGCAGAGGAGAGGTATAGTTTGCCAGTTTATCCAGTCTTGATCAACATTTTGCCACCATCACCCACAGTCGTAATTGCTACGGCTTATGAATCCGAAGTTTTGGGATTAAGGGCGCTTCAGCAATATCGAGTCATTAATCTGTGGGAAATAGATGCTCAGATAGTCTTCCAACAACAGTTGACATCTTTGCTTCCATTTATACCAGTATTAAAAAATGGTGGTGAGGAATCGGTAGTACGACAAGCTGTACAACTTTTGCGTACTGATGAACAGTTAAGCGAGTTAGAACCGCTACTAGCATTTTTTGCTAGCTTTGTATTATCCAGTCGTTTAGTCCAGCAAATCATGAGGTGGGATATGGCTGTTTTACTAGAATCTCCTTGGTATCAAGAAATTTTGAACAAAGGCAGACAAGAAGGACTACAAGAAGGGCGACAAGAAGGACTACGGGAAGGTCTACTGGCGGCGATTGAACTTGGTTTAGAATTGAAATTCGGTTCCTCCGGTTTGGAATTAATGCCCGAAATATCTCAAATTCAGGATGTAGATGTATTAAGGGCAATTCAGGAAGCGTTAAGGATAATTAATAGTTTGGATGAGTTGCGCGAAATCTATCGAGTCAGCGAAGCTTAAAACCAATTATTGAGATATGGCATCAGCACATTATGTAGGGGCGAAGCATTTGGGCGATAACCTTTGCAACTCAACTAAGATACTTGTATCCAAATGCTTCGCCCTGTCTTGGCGAAAGATTGTAGATATAGGTTATCTGTGGGGGGAGGGCGAAGCATTCGGATAGTTAGATATCGCTTGAGTATCATAAACTGTCGCCCGAATGCTTCGCCCCTACAGAATTTTCGGAAAGAACATCAGAAAAATTATTCAACAACTATCTTCATCTGCGTTTATTTGCGTTCATCCGCTTTTACCTCAAAACCGAAATTATCGGTAAAAAACCCGGTTTCTTATGTCTGATAGCCTAACTAGCCAAAGTTGGGGTGAGGAACTAAACCCAACCTACAACCTACAACCTGAGATAAACAAGAGGAAATAAGTGCAGCGAATTTCTGTTGTTGGTACAACTGGATCTGGTAAGACGACTTTAGCGCGGCAAATTTCCCAGCGTCTGGCGATTCCTCATGTGGAATTAGATGCGTTACATTGGGAACCAAATTGGACAGAAGTACCAGATGATCTGATGCGCGATCGCGTCTCTGCCGCCCTTTCGTGCAACACTTGGGTTGTAGATGGAAATTACAGCATAGTCCGCGATATTGTTTGGGGAAAAGCTGACACGGTAGTGTGGTTAGATTACCCTTTCTGGGTGATTATGAAGCAGTTGCTGTGGCGGACTTTTTGGCGCAGCGTTACGCAAGAGGAAGTTTGCAATGGTAATTGCGAAACGTTGCAAAAAGCGCTATTTAGCCGCGATTCTATTCTATTGTGGGCGCTGCAAACTTATCACAAAAGGCGAAGAGAATATCCTATCCTATTCCAGCAACCTGAGTATGCTCATCTTGAGGTTGTGTGTATGCGATCGCCTAAATCTACCCAAGATTGGTTATCAAGTTTATAACCTCCTACCCGCTTTCCAATCTTCCCCACCAGGAAGCTGAGTTAAATAATCATCAATGACAGCGGGTAACTCCTTGACTGAATAATTGTATGTTAATTCTAATAGCTGCTTACTCCGATCTATAACTACATTTTTCTCGACACTTTCTAATAGTTGGAATGGACTGTAAGCACCGTTCATCACTTCCTCGCTAGCTTCGCGAATGGCTTCTTCAAATTCATCTTCTAGGATTGAATCCCACTCCTCTAACTTGACGTAGTAAGAAGTTTTGTTATCTGGCAGATTCAGTTTTTTAATATTTCTGACTGACGCCCTAATAGAATTAGCCCAAGAATTAGTTAATCTCCTTTCTATTTGATTTTTTATTAAGTGAATCATTAAAATTACTAAATAAGACTGTATGTTTCGCAGAACAGCTTGTCTACTCATGCCTTCTAGTTCGTCAACAATAGATAAAGCCTCAGCGTAGCGTCCCTCCAGGATATAAGCTCTTAAATCTATCAGTTCTTGAGTCATAGTATTGCCTCAATACTTTTTATGAGAATTATAGTCGCGATCGCTTATTCTAATTAGCTTCTAATTATATCATATTCTCCAGCTTTTGATCCAGAAACGCGGTTTTTTGAATAAACCGGGTTTCTTGTGCATTACTACAATTATTTTAAAGAAACTCAATATTCGGGTTCCGGAAAAGTGGCAGCGCAGGATGAAATATAAACCACAGATGTAAATAAATAACGCAAGTTGCTAGTTACATCAAGCGGTAATGGCTAATGGCGTGTAAGGGCTATCGCAAATGCGATGAAATATTTCAGATTTACCGACAAGATAACAGCGCAAATGC
>DNGJ01000114.1:11585-20385 GCA_003486305.1 Cyanobacteria bacterium UBA11371 | reverse complement strand
TCCCCTACGGCTAATGGCTAATTTTCCAGAAGGCAAAAGCCTATTAACCTAATTAGCAAGCTCGCAATTCGCAATTAGCGCTGTTACAAGTTATAACTAGGAATTTGAGTTAAATAATTCAAATTAAGAGGTAAAAAAATGTTGGAAGATAGGCTATTTCCAGAATTTGAGACATCTGCTACAGAGCTTGAGAAAGCTTTGAGGACATTGGCGTCGTCGCGGACTAAAAAATACTACGACGAAACCAGCGATCGCATCAACCGCGATAACTATTACGCAAGTCTCCCAAGCATTAGTTCTCTCAATCCAACTGAGTTGTTCCATGCGCTGAAAAACCTGCTGGTTCAGACGCATAAAAACAAGCTAAGCTATAAACCAGCCACTCGACTTTACCCTTGGGTTGACCTTTATCCCGATCTGAAGCTCAGAAGCATTTATTCTGGAGAAGTTTTCAGCCCAGAAGAAATTATTCGAGAAGATTTCCGCACCGAACAAATCAGAAATTTACAGATTCAAAGGCTAAGTCGGGCTGTATCCGCGATGATTGAGGTACAGATGACGCAAGTATTAGCTTTAATCGAGGCCAGATTGCCCTATAATTGCGAGCATGTAGTACCGCAGTCTTGGTTCAAGGAGCGAGAGCCAATGAGGGGCGATTTGCACCATCTGTTTACCTGCGAAGTCAGATGCAACAGTTACCGGGGAAATCATCCATTTTTCGACTTTCCGGAGTTTGGGGAAGGGATGAGCGATCGCTGCGGCAAATTATCACAAGATAAATTTGAGCCTACAGCGGGAAAAGGAGCAGCAGCGCGCGCTACACTTTATTTCTTACTCCGCTATCCAGGCGAAATCGATCCAACAGAAAAAGAATACAAGGTAGAGAGGTTAAAAACTTTGTTGCAATGGCATCATTCTTATCCAGTCACCGACTACGAAAAACACAGAAACATGGCAATTTTCGAGAGTCAAGGAAATCGCAATCCCCTGATTGATTTCCCCGATTGGGCAGATAAAATTGCTTTCCGTTTAGGGATTGAATAGGGCAGAATAGGTCTTGCTAATAGCTAATGGCTAATGGCTAATGGTAGATAGGGAAAATCTTACCATGAGCAATTAGCAATTAGCTATTAACTGGCAACTTGAGTTATTATTCATCTCCTCGCAATAGCCAAAAACCAGTGTAAGTCATTCCCGAATCATCTGGTTGCACTAATAAAAAATGCAATCCTTTACTTAATGCCTTGCGTTGTTCGTAGATTTGCGCTGATTGAGAAACTTCTTTATCCTCAAACGTAGCAACTATCCAACGGTCAATTAATCCCGCTTCTAAAATTAAACCATCAGGCGCACCGGCAATGTAATTTAACGCAAAGGGGCGAGATTCTTCTATCCAACGTGCCAAGCGCATCGATTGCCGTCCCCCATAAATTATTACACCCGGAACCGATACCGTCGAAGCGATGCCCAAATTAAACGGTAATAAAAATTCTGGCATCTCTAAAATCGGAATTGGTTTTTCGGCAAACGCATCTTTTATATCGCCTGCTGGTAGCGTCGCAAATCGCCATTGTTCTCCCCAAAGATTTTCTGGTAGCGGTACTGGGGGCGGTTTATCTAATGTTATTGATTGGTAAGGTTCCCCCGTGTAATTGCTCATATGCGGGTATTGTTGCGCTTTTTCTTGCAACCATTGTTTTAACGTATTGGTGCGGCGCGTTGCTTCTACTGCAATACCCAATTGTTGCGCTGCGGTTTCGATTAAACTCAACGATTGGGGACGAAATACTTGGATTTTATCTGGTAATTTGCCAGATGATGCTATGCGAAATTGGTTGGCTAACCAGGTAGCATTCGCTTCAGATTGGGGACAGAATGCTTGGTGTTTAAAATTACCTGTCTCGTCGCAAATCGATAATTCCCACAACGGTTTTCCTTTCTCATCCTTTAACGGACGACGATAAAAATCAGCTTGCCAAATCATCATACCATGTCCGGTTGCTTCGTTATCGCATCGGTCGGGGCGGGTTTATTTAAGTTATCTGTTGGTGGCAAAGATTGGCAGGTATTACCCGCCCCTACAACCCTTTAAACTATACGATAACGATGTACCCGGACATGATATCATTGGGTAATTGGTAATTGGTAATTGGTAATTGGTGTATTTTACCTAACTCCTAATCGTTCCATTCGCCTTGGACGATAAATGCCGCCCAGTAATATGGTGCTTTCCATTGTTCGTTTTGCAACATTTCTAACTGCGCTGCTCTCAGTGCTTGTACGGGATTTAAACCTTTTTGCAACATCTGTTGGTAGTATTTCTGCATCAGTTGGGAGGTGGCGACATCGCTGACTCTCCACAAACTGACGACGACTCGCTTTGCACCTGCATACATAAAGCCCCTCGTCAAGCCAATCAGTCCATCTCCTCGTACATCTTTACCTATTCCGGTTTGACAGGCGCTGAGGACGACGAGTTCGGCGGGAAGGTTGAGGTTGTAAATATCGGAGAGACGCAGGAAGCCATCGGTGGAATTGCCTTGTTCGTCGAACAGAGATAGTATCAAGCCGGATAATGCCGGATGCTCGTTGTTGACGCAGGCGTGGGTAGCGAAATGGACTATGCGATACTGAGCTAATGCGGGACTGTTGGCGGTGGCACGGGAAGCCTGAAATCCCAAGGCTTGGAATTGTTGATTGGCAGGTATGAGGGCGGCTATTTTTTCGGCTTCTTGATTGCTGAAGGGGAGGCGTTCCGTTTCGCTGGTGTTACAAGCTTCGATAGACCTTGTGGCGTCGCTGGCAACGGTGTTACTCTGCTGGGGTCGGGAGGTTAAGCGTTGGTCATCGGTTGTAAAAACCGGGTCAGCAAAGATGGCGAGGGTTTTGGCTGCTTTTGGGCGGTTGTTGAGTTGATTGCGTTGGACGGCGAGGGTGGAGGCTGAGGGGAGACTGACGATTTCGTTGTTGACGAGGAGAGGGGTGTAGGAAGCGGATATCTGAGCATTCGCCGCGACGGGCAATGCAGCGAAGGGAATCTTTTGCAAATCACCTTCGCCGACGATGAGTAAGCGTTTGTTGCCCAATTGATTGGCAACGGGTGCGAGAAGCATCTGGCTTAATTTCTGTCCCGCTTCTGGACTGTTTATTGACTCGGATTGCAGCTGCTCGTAGAATTCTGTGGCAGCAGCTTCGATGTCGGCGCGTTTGGGCAGTTCGTAGCTGGTTATGCCTGTCTTGGTAACTGCCCACAAATAGCTGCGTTCTTTGCCGAGGGAGTATTGTAACAGCAGGGTGTTGTCGTCGAGTACTTGTTGTTGAATTTGGGGTAGGGTGAGGGTGAAGGCTCCGGGTTGGGAGATGGCAGCGTATGCGGGGCTTTTGACTCGGATTTGCGCTTGCACTTGGTCGAGTTGGCTGATGAGATTTTCGATTCGTTGTTTGATAAGGGTTAGTTGTTTTTCTGTATATGAACCTTCTAAGAGTTTGACTCGGCTAAATTCGGCGGCGTTGAGTTGCTGTTGCAAGTTTCGTTCTTGTTCGAGTAACTGGGAGTCTGCACCTGAGCCAATGTTAACCCTGGCTTCGGCGAGGAGTTCGATCAGGGTGCGGGCTTTAGAGCGTTCTGATATGTGCAGTGCCATTGCGTCGTACCCTTTGTCGGGGTTGGTTTTGTGCAACTGCATTAGCAAGTCGATGTATAACTGGTAATAATCTTGTACGGTGGCAAAGTAAGAGGCGCGGAGTTGTTGGCTGGCGATTTTGGTGCGGAGGTCTTCAATAATGTTGATGGCAGATTCTATTTGAGTCAGGGCTGCGTTGAGATTGCCTCGGTTGCGTTCAAGTAAGGCGAAATTATACAGGGTGCGAGCTTCCCCTGCTCTGTTGCCCACCGCACGCGAGAGGGGCAACGATTGGTTGTAAAATTCTAGTGCCTTTTGCTTTTCTCCCAAAGCATCGTAGACTAAGCCGATGTTAGATAGGGTGATAGCTTCCCCTGCTCTGTCGCCCACCGCACGGGAGAGGGGCAACGATTCGTTGTAGTACTCTAGCGCTTTTTGCTTTTCTCCCAAATCTGAGTGGACTTGGCCTATGTTGTTGAGGGTGGCAGCTTCCACTGCCTTGTTTCCCACCGCACGGGTTAGGGGCAACGATTCGTTGTAGTACTCTAGCGCTTTTTGCTTTTCTCCCAAATCATTGTAGACTCTGCCGATGTTGCTAAGGGTGAAAGCTTCACCTACCTTGTCGCCCACCTCGCGGCGAAGCGGCAAAGATTGGTTGTAAAACTCTAATGCCTTTTGCTTTTCTCCCAAATCATAGTAGACAACGCCGATATTGTTGAGGGCACCAGCTTCCCCCATCTTATTGCCCACCGCACGGAATAGGGATAACGATTGGTTAAAGAACTCTAGCGCTTTTTGCTTTTCTTCCAAAGCATTGTAGGCTCTGCCGATGCCCAAGAGGGCGGTAGCTTCCCCTTTCTTGTCGCCCACTACTCGATAAAGTCGGAGTGCTTCTTCCCATTTTGCGATCGCCCCTCTCAAAGATTCCCCTGTTCCTTGTTGGAATAGTTGCATTCCCTCCTGAAAGATTCGTTCGGCAGCAGCCTTCGTTGCTTCTGGGGAGGTAGTTGCTGGCTGCTGGGCAATGCTCGATCCCCCTCTGCCTCCCCTTGCGTTCCCAGGCAGAGCCGTGGGAACGAGGGGGGAAAATTGTGTAGGTGTGCCAGCGACGGACTCTGATAACAAGAGAACACCGATTAATAAGACTAAACTCTTCGGCACGATGCCGCGAAAGCATACTAACTGGTGTAATCGGAAGGACGATTTCTGCCCAATCGCGTCTGTTTGAAGAAGTTGAGCCATCGCTGCACCTGCTCTCTGTTGGGTCTACTTGAATTTCTCCTACTACAACATATCTCTGGGAGGGTGGAGCTTATGCAGAAAAATCCTCATCAACTCAGAAGAGCATCATATTGATCGTGAGTACCAATCCAAAACCAGTAATAATCATCGCCCTTTTTCAAAGCTAATGCTCGGTAGTCACCAGTAATACGAGCAGACCAAAGATTCTTGCCTACTTTTTTAAAGTGTAGAGAGGGATGGGATTGGTTTTCTTGCCAGAGTTTGTAGGCTTTTTTAGCTTGCTCTTTTGCCTCTTGAGGTAAGGCTGCATAAGAAGTCCAGAAATCAGGTGTTGTCAAGGAATTCATTAAGATCCCTCACTTGAAAATCTGCGATATCTGCTTCTGCTTTGGCAATTAAGTTATCCAATTTACCCGATGCTAAATCGGCTTCAATTTGCCGATCCCACAGATCGTTCAAATATTGCTCAAGCCATGCCGCAAGTTGACGAATATCGCTTTCTGGCAATTGTTTGATGGCAGCTTCGATTTCTAGAATAGTTGGCATAAGGAAGTTTGGAGCTTGTGAAGTATATCTATCGGTACTTACGCACGCGGGGTTAGAAACCCGGTTTTTTCGCAGATTTCTCCTTTTTTCCTAAAAACCCGGTTTCTTTGTCGCGCGATCGCAATCCATCAAACACGACTATAGCGCAGGTTTTCGCAACAGCGTACCTGGGTTCACCACTCCTTCTATTGTCCCTATTCCTACTAAACCATCGCGCGATCGCATTGTCACTTTACCCGTCGCACCAACAACTTCTAACACCGTCCCATTTTCTAAACTTGCCAACGCTTTGGCATCAAATCCACCTAACCATAAAGTTGCTTGATTTCCTGTGACTTCAGTTACCACTGCATTCGCCGTTGGGCGGGGATTATTAATCAAATACAGCGGTTGTCTTTCATACCCGCTACCGACTTTCACCTCATAACCAGGAGTTTGGTTATAGACTTCAGGGATTTGTTCTCTGACATAAGCGATCGCATTCTGAACATTGCTATTTTCTCGCCACAGACACTGAGTCAATTGGTAAGTAAAAGCGCCTGCCTAGAAACCATTTAACCGTTCATCGATTGCCAATTGATTTGGATTAGCTGCCGTTAAAACCACCCCTTTCGCCACTCCCTCTTTATACCCTTTAATAAAGTCTTCTCGCGAAAGATTCAGACGCGAAAGCCACATTTCTTGGTAAGATTTTTCATCCGGAGACACCAGAATGTTTCTGCCGCCTGCACGCGATCGCACCCGCCGCTCTCGCGTCGCCCCGCCCGAATAACAACTATCGAGAACAACGGTAAAATTTTCACTCTTTACCGCCGACATCAGCAGAAACAAAGTGTGTCCCATAATATCTTGGACAACGCCGCCTTGTTGGGGATAACCAACAGGTAACCCACTATTTACCGGCACAAAAGTGCCATTTAATCCGCTATTATCCGTCCTCGATCGAACAACAATCGGGTCTGGATCGAAAATGCGCGAACCATGTCCTGAATAGTGATATACAACCACATCTCCCGGCTTCGCTTGTTTAATTAAATGTTCTTCAAAAGCTCCTAAAATCCCTTGTCGAGTAGCCTTTGCATCGGTTAAAATTAGAATATCCTTGGGATTAAAACCAAAGCGGTGAATCAAAAGATGTCGCTGCAATTCTACATCATTCACGCATCCACGCAAGGGTTGGGATGAATAATTATTGATGCCTACGAGTAAGGCGAGTTTGCGCGGAGTACTTTGTGCCAAAACTTTACCGTAATTATCAGCTTGTCGCTGAAAATTTAATTGACTAAATCCCAAAGTTGCTAAAGTAGAACCTGCAAATTGGCAGAATTGACGCCGAGAAACCCTTGCCATAACTCCCGGATTGGTGAATGCTCATCAAAGTGCGTTTATTTTAACCGCTTATTTCCTTAATTAGCTAATTTGTATCAAAACTTGTAACTTATACCATTTTCCCAACTATGCGCCACACAATCGGCGGGGCGGGTTTAGTTCAATTATTTGTTTTTGTCAAAGGTTATTGGTAAAACCCGCCCCTACAATCCTTATGTGTTGATGCGTACCATTATCAAGGGAAATTGGTATTACTACCTTCCCACTTCTTCTCTCTGTGTTCTCTGTGCCTGGAGTGGTTCGTTAAATAGGTATTCTTTAGCAGACAAACAAAAAAACCCATAAAAAGACAAACCGCCTTTGAAGGCGGTTTGTCTCAAATTAAGAAACTACAACTGGCGCGATTCTAACCAATCGAGATTTTAAACACCAACGCTGGCTAAAATCGGCGCTGCATCGACCTTAGCTCCAGGGGCATACATTTGAGCAACGTAATCCACCAGCATCCGGTCGGTGTTGAATAGCGGCGAATTGGTTTTAATCGACGCTTTCATCATTTCAATCCAACCGTGGGGAATGCCATTTTCATCTTGGTCGTAGTAGAGCGGAACGATTTCCTCCTCTAATAATTTATAGAGCGATTCAGAATCGATCCGGTCTTGCAACTCTTGGTCGCTGGTATTAGCATCTTCACCAATTGCCCAACCGTTCAGACCTTTACCATCTGCTCCCACTTTATAACCTTCGCACCACCAACCATCTAAAACGCTGCAATTAATGCCGCCATTAAAGCAAACTTTTTGTCCGCTGGTTCCGGAAGCTTCCAAAGGACGACGAGGGTTATTCAACCAAACATCTACGCCTTGAACTAATTTTTGCCCCGTGTAGATATCGTAGTCTTCGATAAACGCAACGCGATAACGAATCGCCGGATGCTTGCACCAATCCATCAAGCGTTGAATAATCCGCTTACCTTCTTCGTCAGCGGGGTGAGCTTTACCTGCGAAGATAATTTGCACGGGTCGTTGTTCGTTGCCAAAAATTCGCAACGCGCGTTCGGCATCGCGCAGCAGCAGATTCCCCCGCTTGTAAGGACTGAAGCGCCGCGCAAATCCAATCGTCAGCACTTTGGGGTCTAACAAGTTTTCGGCTGCTTGGATAAAGTCGTGGTCTTCGCCGCGATTTTGTCGCGCTACCTTGACTTTTGAGCGAGTGTGTGCAATTAGCCGCTCTTTAAGCACTTGGTGACGCCACCACAATTCTGCATCGGGTATTTCGTCTACCTTTGCCCACATTTCGGGATCGGCAACGCGGCTCGACCAATCTTCGCCCAAGTACTCGCTGTACAGGTCGCCCAGCAGCGGTGCCGTCCAAGTGCGCGCGTGGACGCCATTGGTGATGTGGCTGATGGGAACTTTATTCTCCGGTCGGTCTGGGTAGAGAATTTGCCACATTTTGCGGGAAACTTCGCCGTGCAGTTCGCTGACGCCGTTGGCAGCGCGACTGAGTCGCAGCGCCAGGACGGTCATGCCAAACGGTTCCCAAGGGTCGCCCAACCGACGCGCGCCCAAGGCGAGGAATTGTTCGCGAGACAGACCCAGTTGAGGCCAATAATTGGCAAAGTAGGAGTCCATCAAGTCGGGGGAGAAGACATCGTGCCCCGCAGGCACTGGGGTGTGGGTGGTGAAGACGCAAGAATTGCGTACTGTTTGCTCGATGTCGTAGAACGACTTGCCGGTTTTCTGAATTTCTTCCCGGGCAATTTCCAACGTGCAGAAGGCGGCGTGACCTTCGTTCATGTGATAAACCGATGGTTTGATCCCCAAGGCGGTTAGAGCTTTGACGCCACCGATTCCCAGTACGACTTCCTGGGCGATGCGCGTGTCTTGGTTACCGCCGTAAAGGTGTCCGGTCAACCAACGGTCAATCGGGTCGTTATCATGGCGGTCTGTATCTAATAGGTACAGCTTGACGCGACCGACTTGCGCCAACCAGATTTGCAATTTAACAATCCGCTGTCGAATTTCCAGTTCAACGGTAATCGGTTCCCCTTGCTCGTT
>DNGJ01000114.1:0-11369 GCA_003486305.1 Cyanobacteria bacterium UBA11371 | reverse complement strand
GTAATCGGTTCCCCTTGCTCGTTTTTGAGCAATTCTAGGGGCATTTGGTCAAATTGATTGTCGATGTAGCTTTCTTCTTGCCACCCGTGACGGTTTAAGCGTTGGTGGAAGTAGCCTTGGCGGTACATCAACCCGATGGCGACTAGGGGAATGCCGAGATCAGAGGCTGATTTGAGGTGATCCCCGGCTAAAATGCCTAAACCGCCGGAATAAACGGGCAAGGATTCGTGGACGCCGAATTCGGCGCAGAAATAAGCGATGGGATTTTCTGGCGTAATTTGCGGCACTACAGTACTTGCCCAGGTATCTTTTTGGGTCATGTAGCGGTCAAATTGCTCGGCGAGTGCCTTGACTCGCTTGATGTAAACCGGATCGTTTGCTGCTTGGGTTAGTTTTACGTAGTTGGTTGACCCCAGCAGTGCTACCGGGTTGTGTTTTAAGTTATGCCATGCTTCGGGATCGATGTTGCGAAACAGGGAAATGCGATCGTTTGTCCAGCTCCACCAGTAGTTATAAGCTATGTCTGCTAATGGTTTGAGGGGAAGGGGTAGCTTTTGTTGTAGTTTTTGGGCTGCGGTCATGGAATGGTCGTTCGCCATAAGAAATTTCACGGTAACTGTGCGATCGCACGAAAGCTGAGCTTGGACGGAAGGTGCTTGTCAATCCGGAACAAATCATTTTTAACTTGTCCAAAGCTTCTTGGGCGGTTGAAGCGGCTGATTTATTCGCTAGCCTTTTGCAGATGCCTCTTTCGTGTCCATCGATATAGCTTGACAGCATTTGTTGCTAAGTTAGCTTTTTTTTAGACAATTTTAATAAAATCTAAAATTTTCCACATAACGTCAATCTGTTTAACCAACACGAGGGTAAAATTTCAACCTTTCCCTGTTTGCAACAGATAGCAACCCCGTGTGTGCTTCTGCTGTTTATAGGTAAAATTATTAGCACAAGCGGCGTTTGGAAATTTTTATGCACCCTGCCCTGTCTCAAATTGGCACTCAGATGTCCCAACTTACCGGCGTGCGGGCGATCATGAAGGACATTATCGAAACATTGCAAGCAGGCAAGGGGCAGGATTTTATTAACTTAAGTGCCGGAAATCCGGTGATTTTGCCCGACGTAGAACATCTTTGGCGAGATTGTACCGCACAACTGCTTACGAGTTCGGAATACGGCGAGGTGGTTTGTCGCTATGGGTCATCTCAAGGATATCAGCCGCTGATCGATGCGATCGCTTCCGACTTCAATCGTCGCTATGGGTTAAACCTCACCCATCGCAATATTTTAATTACCCCCGGCAGTCAAAGCATTTACTTCTACGCCGCTAATGCTTTCGCCGGATATACTGCCGTAGGGGAGCAGGTGACTCCGGGCGCAGGTGAGCAGAGGGGGATACAACATGGCCCCAATCTAAAATCGATTGTTCTGCCCCTGAGTCCTGATTACACGGGCTATGGCGGCGTTACTTTAACTCCAGAAGCGTTGGTTGCTTATCAGCCTGCTTTGGATATTAACGCAGCATCTCATAGGTTTAAATATCGCCCCGATTTCAGCAAACTGGTAATAAATGAAACTACGGGTTGCGTAATTTTCTCAAGACCTTGCAACCCTACCGGCAACGTACTGACCGATGATGAAGTGAAAAAAATAGCGGAGTTGGCAGCTTCTTACGATGTGCCGGTGCTGATTGATTCGGCTTACGCTCCGCCAATCCCTGCATTAAATTTTACCGAGATGACGCCAGTATTCGGCGAGAATATTTTGCACTGCATTAGCTTATCAAAAGCTGGACTGCCAGGGGAGCGGATTGGGGTGGCGATTGGCGATGCGAAGTTGATTGGGGTGCTAGAGTGCTTTCAGACGAATTTGTGCATACATTCGTCGCGGTATGGACAAGCGATCGCAACTCGTGCCATCAACTCTGGTGCGCTTGCCGATATCTCCGTTAACGTTATCCGACCCTACTACCAAAACAAGTTTACTGTTGTAGAATCCACCCTAGACCAAGCCATGCCCAAGGATCTGCCTTGGTTCCTCCATCTGGGCGAAGGAGCGATTTTTGCTTGGTTGTGGTTGCAAGATTTACCGATTACTGATTGGGATTTATACCAGGAATTAAAACAGGTGGGTGTGATTGTAGTTCCCGGTAGTTCGTTCTTTCCAGGTTTGCGGTCAGAGTGGAAGCACAAGCACCAGTGTATCAGAATTAGCTTGACGGCTACGGATGAAGAAATTGCAATGGGGATGCAAAGACTGGCGAAAGTGGTGGAGGGGGTTTATAAGCGATCGCCGATTGCCTGATTTGAGCAAATACCGCGGTGTAGGGGCAAGGCATCCGAATAGTTTGAGTTAAGAACAAAACCTACTGATGCCGTGCCCCTACAATGACTGTTGATTCTCGACATCGGCGATCGCATACCCCAAGCATTCGCACCCCAACACCCCCAGGCAAGCGACAATAGAAACAGCATGACTTGATGCTGCAAGCTTAATGTTACCTGTGCGATGACCAATCCAGAATCCCAAATCCCAAATCCCCAATTCGATGAATGGATCGAAATCGGTACAATTGTCGCCCCTCAAGGCTTAAATGGCGAGGTGCGAGTTTATTCTAATTCTGACTTTCCCGAAAGGTTTGAAGAACCCGGACAAAGGTGGCTATTACGACCAAACCAAACTGAACCGCAACCTATAGAATTGCTCAGCGGTCGATATATTCCCGGTAAGGGGATATATGTGGTGCAATTGGCGGGGGTGGAAGACCGCGACTCAGCTGAGGCGTTGCGCGATTGTAAGTTAATGGTACCGGCAAGCGATCGCCCAATCCTAGAAGAAGACGAATATCACGTTCGCGACTTAATTGGTTTAGAAGTTTTCAACCAATTCACTGGCGAAAACTTGGGTGTTGTTGTCGAGCTAATTCCAGCTGGTAACGATTTACTAGAAGTGCAACTCCATCAAGCCGAGTCAGACGAAAACGAAGATGATTTACCCGATAATTCCGACCCAGAAAATAATCAGCGCAAATCGACGCCAACTACTATTTTGATTCCCTTTGTCAAAGAAATTGTGCCGATAGTAGACCTGGAACAAAAGCGAATCGAAATTACACCGCCACCCGGATTGTTAGAACTTTGATATTGCGTAATTGGTAATTGGTAATCTGAGAACCGAGGCTCCAGCCTCGTGGATCTCGCTCCCAGGCTGGAGCCTGGGAGTGAGGTCTGGTGGGCTGCTGCCTCGTGAGTGACCTATTACAGCAGATTGCACTATGAGTGAGGTACACCTCATATGGCTGCAATCCGCTGTATACTGTTTTCCGATCAATGCGAAACACTAAGGAAGGGTTTATTTAAATTGTTTGCTTGTATCAAAGGTTATTGGTAAAACCCGCCCCAAAGATCTCTATATGTTGATGATAAGCATTATCAAGGGAAATTGGTATTACCTATTACCTGTAAAAAAATGCGATCGCTTTGTTTTATTTCACAAGCGATCGCATATTCTCCCACTCAACCAAACCTAAATTTATCACTATATTTCCGTTCAATATTACTCTCACTCCATACAACTAGCGTTGTAGCTATCTGAATAGCGATAACAAAATCTTCAGAGGCAACAAGATAATCCAAACGATAAATTTGAGGATTTCCACAAAGAACATTATCGCCACGATTAAAAGGACAAAGCCAATCAAAACATAGAACGACAACGAGCGGAAAATTTCTTCCGGACTCTTAATTCTAATAGAAAATCCCGCTGGTTTCTGTTCGGGTTCTTGTGTTTGAACAACTTTGAACCCATCTGACTCTTGAGTTACAGCGCGACTGTCTAATGGCTGCTCGAAATTTGGTTCTAGATCGGTTGCGTTCAAAGTATCAGCCAACCAAACAGCACTGCTGTCTGCGGTAGTAATTTCACCATTAAACGTTTCGCTAGGATTGACCAAAATAACCGAATTTTCTACAGCTAGCTGTGCCGCAGCTGCTTTGGGTTTAGGCGACGCGATGATGGTTGTCATTGCCACCATTGATGCTAAACCTACAGAGGAGAATAATTTGAATAAGTTCATGTTACTATCCCGCTTTAATTTAATCCCTGACCTTACAATAGTTATTACAAGACTTGCCCAGGAATCTCCGGATGTTTTTGCGGGAAATGTTCTAACTAGCAACGCGGGGTTAGAAACCGGGTTTCTGCGTAAGAAACCCGGTTTCTAGGTTCAGTTATTTTTTAGCTGCTAAGGGAGTAATTTTGGCATTGGTGAGGTTGGTATCGGTCAAATTGGCACTCTGGAGGTTGGCATTGGTGAGGTTGGCATTAGTCAAATTGGCACTCTTTAAATAAGCACCTTGTAGATTGACATTGGATAGGTTGACACTTTTAAGATTGGCAGCTTTCAAGTCGGCATTGGATAAATTTGCACCGAGTAAAATCGCTGCCTCTAATTTGGCACGTTCTAGGTCAGCACCTGCTAGGTTTGCACGGGTTAGAATTGCACTCGTCAGGTTGGCTTCGGTTAAATTAGCTTCTGATAAATTCCCGGCGGTTAAATTTGCCTTTATTAGCTTTGCTTCGCCCAGATAGGCACGTTCTAGGTTGACACTCGATAAATTGGCATTTGTTAGATTAGCATCTCTTAAAATGGCACTTCTTAAGTCGGCATTCCCCAGGTTTGCACTGCCTAAGTTGGCACTCCCCAAGTTGGTATCCCATAAAATGGCATCGCTTAAGTTAGCATTCCCCAGATTGGCGTATTGTAGTTCCGCCGCCCCCAGGTTGGCACGTCTGAGGTTGGTATTCTCTAAATTGGCATCCTTGAGATTGGCATATCTGAGATCGGCATAACCTAGTTTTGCACTCTGTAGGTTGGCATCTCCCAGGTTGGCATTCCACAGGTTAGCAGAGGTTAAGTTAGTACCCTTTAAGTTGGCACGTCCTAAGTTGGCATAGCCTAGTTTTGCACCCTCCAAGTCGGCATTTCCCAATTCAGCATTTGCTATTATTGCTCCTCTGAGGTCACCATTGCCGAGTTTGGCATTTGCTAAGTTGGCATTGGCGAGGTTGGCATAACCTAGTTTGGCACCTGTTAGGTCAGCACCTTCCAAGTTTGCACCTTCTAATTTTGCACCCCATAAATTGGCATTTTTCAAGTTAGTTTGTTTCAAGTCTGCCCCCCTCAGATCGCATTTTGGACATTTATTGGTTTCGAGCAAATGCCTGACCGATGCTTGATGGGACATTTTATAATTGAGCGTTGCAATACCAAGAGCAACAATACCAAAGCCAATTAAACCTGCTATCCTGACTCGCTGTTTGCGTTTGATGGCATGTGCGGATATTTCTGGTGTTTTGAACTTGCCGACTACATCAATCGGTTGAAGTGCTTCCAAGGCAGCGGCGGCGTTGGGAAAGCGATTTTTCAGGTTGGGTGTCACCATTGTTTCTAGCCATTCCAGAAACAGGGGATTCACTTTTGGTACTAGAAGCTTAAAATTAATCTGATACGCATCGTCGATTAACTTGCCGATCTCGGTTGATTTTGTATTTGTCAGCAAGCAAATTAGCATTACGCCTAAACTGTATAAATCTGAAGCTTCGGTTAGCTGGCGGTGAAATAATTGTTCTGGCGGCATAAATCCTAACGTACCTTTGATCGCACTGCTGACGGCTACGTCTCCGCCGCCAATGCGGGCAAATCCAAAATCTACTAGGTAAATTTTGATTGGTTCTTGCCAGTCAACTAGGATATTTTCGGGTTTAATATCTCGATGGATGACAACTGGTTGTTGCCGTTGTAAGTAAACTAAAACTTCTAAAACTGCGACGGCAATTTGCTTGATTTCTGTTAGGGTTAATAGGTGTGGTTGGGCGAGGGAAGGAGCGTATTTGTATTCTTGAACCAGACAAAAACCCGATGTGGTTTCAAAGGAATCTAAATATCTGGGAATGCTGGGATGATCTAGACGCTGCAAGAGTTGGACTTCTTTTTCATAGGCATCGTATTCCGACCAACTTGCACCTGTTTGGGCAAACTGAAATTGCTTGATGACTACTGGGGATTTGGTTTTTTTATTGGTCGCTAGATAGGTGACTCTACCGCAGGCACGGTTTTGTCCTAGTTCGCGCTTGACTTGATAGCCTCGATCTGAAAAGTCTGGGTAGTTGCTCATATTTTGCGTTAGGTAGCGATCGCATATAATTTCCCCGACTTTTCACGGTACTTCCCCCTAACCCCTTTCAGGGAAAGGGGATCGGAACCTGGACACACCCTGTCCGGCAAGGAAACTCCTCAAGCTACCGTGAAAAGTCCGATCGCTATAATTCTTGTCCAAAAGTAGCCCTTGCGATCGCAGATTTAAAAATAGCCTTACGATCGATAAATTCTCTGCCCAATTGTATCGTGTTGAACATTTGGCAGGAGCGCGATCGCTCGTTCACAGAAACCCGGTTTCTTGAAGAAACCGGGTTTCTCAATTGTCTTAACTCATCACCCAATTTACCAATGTGCGAACGCCGTAACCCGTCGCACCGGAATTGTTGACGCCGTTTTCTTTATCTGCCCAAACTGGTCCAGCAATATCTAAGTGCGCCCAAGGGGTTTCCTTAACATATTGCTTGAGGAAAAGGGCAGCGGTAATAGCACCGCCAGGGCGAGGTCCGGTATTTTTCATATCGGCAATTGGCGATTTTAAACCCTCGAAATATTTCTCTTCTAAAGGCATCCGCCAGATTTTTTCGCCTGCAAGTTCGGAGGCTGCTAATATTTGATTGGCGACGCTATCATCGGGACTCCACAATCCGGCAATATCGTCACCCAAGGCAATAACGCAAGCACCTGTGAGGGTGGCTAGGTCAATAATCGCATCTACGCCCAATTTTTCGGCAAATACTAAAGCATCTGCTAAGGTTAAACGTCCTTCGGCGTCGGTGTTGTTGACTTCGATGGTTTTACCGTTGGATGCTTTGAGGATATCGCCTGGGTGCATGGCGCGCCCGCCGATCATATTTTCAGTGGCGGCGGTGATAAAGTGTACTTCGACATCGGGTTTGAGTTGCGCGATCGCCAGCGCCGCCCCCAGTGTAGCAGCAGCACCCCCCATATCCATTTTCATGGTTTCGATGCCGCTACCCGCGCCTTTAATATTTAAACCACCGGAGTCGAAGGTTAACCCTTTCCCCACAATGGCTAATTTACGCCGAGGGGTTCCTTCTGGTTTATAAGTCAGGTGGATAAACTTCGGCGGTAAATCGGATGCTTGGGCGACGCCTAAAAATGCGCCCATGCCTAGCTTTTCGCAGTCTTCGCGTTCTAAAATTTCTGCGGCTAAACCGAATTCGGATGCGATCTCTTGTGCTGTTTCTGCCATTGTTACCGGCGTCACTTCATTAGCGGGGGCGGCTACCAACTCCCGCGCTAAAATAACGCCAGTGCAGATTTTCTTGGCGCGGGTAATCGCTTCATCTTGACCTGGTAACCCGAGAAGATCGACTTGTTCGAGTTGGGGCGGTTTTTCTTCCGGGTCTGACTTAAAGCGGTTATCTTGGTGTAGGGCGAGGATAACGCCTTCTGCGATCGCGCCCGCAGTCTGCGCCGGATCTTCGTTCCACACGGGTAAGCTTATCCCCAAGGTAAAGCATTTTTCCTTTTTCGCCACCCGCGCAATAGATGCCGCCACCCGCCGCAAAGTATTTAATTTCAACGCTTCTGGTTTACCCAATCCCACTAAAATAATCTTGCGGACGGGACTGTTAACGCCAATGCGCGACGAAGCGGTGCTGCCTTCTTTGGCTTTAAATTCGGTTTCGGCGATCAGTTCCTGCAAAATACCGCCGAATTTCTCGTTTAATTGCGCTAGATCGCCGGTTAACTCTACTGCATCTTCAAACAAACCAATTGCTAGTCCATCTCCCGTCCAGTCTAAGCGCGTGGTATCTGTTGCCCGAATATCCATTTATTGCTCTACCTATTTAGTTCCTGTTGTTCCAGTATCGATCAAGATCGGCGGTATTCATTGGCGGCAGTAGGGGCACGGCAGCGAAGTCTTTTGGTATGGTACAGATGTTTTAGATGCCGTGCTACTACAGATCGTGGATCTGGCGCTTTGTAGGGGCACGGCAGCGAAATTTTTGCCGCAAGTACAGATGTTGTCGATGCGTCCTTACAGATCGCGATCGCATTGACGCTTTGTAGGGGCACGGCAGCGAAATTTTTGCTGCCCGTACAGATGTTGTAGACTTTGTAGGGGCACGGCAGCGAAATTTTTGCTGCCCGTACAGATGTTGTCGATGCCGTGCCCCTACAGATCGTGGATCTGGCGCTTTGAGATTGTCCTCTTTATCACCAAATGTTTTTGCTCGCACCGATTGTGCTTTAGGCGAGTAACAGGCAAACTTAAGAATGGCTGCTTGGCTTGAAGCGATTTTAATTCTAACGGTTGTGAGGACTAATGCTTAAGCAACTGAAAAACCCAGTTTCTCTCGCTGTGGGTACAGGACTATCGGCTCTGGTACTCGGAGCTGGTATAGCAGTAGTAAGATGGGATGACGTGCAGCGGCTAGCCCCTCAATTAGCGCAGTTGCAGCAGGTAGACTCGAAGTCAGAAGCGCAGCAACAAGCACAACAAGATCCTAAATCCGCAGTTTTGCCCTTGGCGACAGTTTCCCCGCAGCAGAGGGCGTCTCAACTAGAAGAATTAGCATCAAGCGCATCTTCCCTCGACCAAAGTCGCGCCCGCTATCTTTTGGCAAGCGACTTGATCGCCCAAAAGCAAGGCAAAAAAGCCTTGTCTTTATTAGAAGGATTAGAAAAAGATTATCCGGTTTTGGCTGCTCACGTGGCGATGAAGCGCGCCCAAGCTTATGAAAGTATGGGAGATAACGCCAAAGCAACGGCAGCTTGGAAAGAATTATTAGAAAAATATCCGGAAAACCCGGTGGCGGCGGAAGCACTGTTTGTTTTGGGGCGCAAGGATGCGAAACTTTGGGATCGAGCGATCGCTTCTTTCCCCAGTCATCCCCGTACAATCGAAATTGCCCGGGAACGATTAAAGAAAACTCCGAATCAATTATCGCTGTTATTGCTATTACTCAAACACGACCAAGATAGCCGCGATATCGGTACTGTTTTAAATCAACTCAGGATTCAACACGCAGCGCAATTAAAACCAGAAGATTGGGAAGCTATTGCTTTTCTTCTCTGGCAGCGCCGAGAATACGGAGAATCTGGAAAAGCTTATGCTAAAGCACCCGCGACGCCCCGCAACGTTTATCGCGCCGCCAGGGGACAGCAGTTGGGTGGGTTTAAAAATGAAGCGATCGCGCTTTATCAACAGTTAATCCGCGACTTTCCCACAGCTAAAGATACTGGCTTGGGGTTAATCCGTTTATCCCGCATATCTCCACAGCAAGATGCGCTAATTTATCTCGATCGCGTTATTAAAGAATTTCCCGATCAAGCTGGTGCAGCGCTGTTAGATAAAGCCAAAATTTTAGATAAGAATAAAAGTACCAAATCTGCCTCGCAAGCCCGTCAATTAGCGCTGAAAAAATACGGCAATTCCGATGAAGTCGCCCAATTCCGTTGGGATGCAGCCCGTCAGCGAGCCAAAGCCGGAGATTTTTTAGGTGCTTGGCAATGGGCGCAGCCAATTACTCGCGAACATCCCGAAAGCGAATTAGCACCAGAAGCAGGTTTTTGGGTGGGCAAATGGGCGGCTAAATTGGGGCGTGCAGCAGAAGCCAAAACTTCTTATGAATACGTCATCAGCCGCTATCCGGAATCATACTATGCATGGCGTTCGGCAGGCGAATTAGGTTGGAATGTGGGGACGTTTACCACAGTACGCGATTTAATTCCCCAAATCGTGCGCCCGCCGGAAAAACCCTTGTTGCCAGCAGGTTCTGAAACGGTGAAAGAACTGTATCAATTGGGACAGAAAAAAGATGCGCGATCGCTCTGGCAAGCCGAATTTAGCAATTACATTCAACCCACCATCGCCGAACAATTTACCGACGGCGTATTGCTGTTAGGAGTAGGGCAAAATATCCAAGGAATTACTCAACTCGAAAGTTTGGGATGGTGGCGCGATACCGATGAAGAAGAAGCCCAATTAGCCGCACTCAAAAAACAACCCGCATACTGGCAAGCTCTTTATCCATTCCCCTATCTAGAATTGGTTGAAAATTGGTCAAAACAGCGCCAACTTAACCCGTTATTAGTCATATCCCTCATCCGACAAGAATCGCGATTTGAAACAACGATCCGTTCCGTTGCCAATGCGATTGGGTTAATGCAAGTTTTGCCTTCTACGGCTGCATGGATAGCGCCACAAATTAACCTGAAAAATTATTCCCTCGAAAATCCCAACGATAATATCAACCTCGGCACTTGGTATCTCAGTCACACCCACGAAACCTACAACAATAATTCGCTTTTAGCCGTCGCCAGTTACAATGCTGGCCCCGGAAATGTCTCCAATTGGATACAAAAGTATGGCTTAAACGATCCCGATGAGTTCGTGGAAGATATTCCTTTCCCAGAAACCCAAGGTTACGTCAAGCACGTATTTGGAAACTACTGGAACTACCTGCGATTTTACAATCCAGAAATCGCTCAAAAATTAGAACGGTTGCCAAAGGCTAACTAATCAGCAATGAGCAATGAGCAATTAGCAATTAGCAATTCAATTCATCTCCTTCTGATCGATTAAATTTTCGCAATTATTCCAATCGGTTTTTAACGCAGCTACAGAAGCTTGAAAGTCCGAGTTATAGGGGCTATGACAAACCAAAAAAACCCGGTAAAGATTAAACCCCAAGTCGATAAATTCTCCCATAGCAGGGACTCGATTAACTTCAAGCACTTGCTGTTTAGACGGGTTCCCAGAGTCTTCTTTGAGGTATAAACAAATCCTAATCATTGTCTTGCGCCTTGACGAATTACCTGTATATGTTTTGGATAGTAGATGACCCATATTTGTTGCATCAGCAGTGGGCGATTGGTGATGATAAAAATTACCGACTACCCAGCCACATGCAAGAATGTCTGCGAAGTTATCTCAAAGGAGTAGCTTCATTTCCATGAGAGTAGATTTCGGCAAATTGTTACAAAACTTTATGTAAGAAACCCGGTTTTTTGGAAAAACCGGGTTTCTGGGCTTTAAGGCAAAAGCTGGGTGGCGATCGCTTCATCCCCAATTACGAAGTGGCGTTTTTTTGAGCTTCTATCCAATCTTGAAGAATCTCGCGGATTAACTCGGCAGGTATGCGTGAGCGATCAATGCAAATTTGGCGGAAAGCCTCATCGTATTTAGGCTTCAGCCTCACCGAGAACTGCTTTCTCGAAAACTGACCGAAAAAATGGGTAC
>DNGJ01000530.1:5467-20832 GCA_003486305.1 Cyanobacteria bacterium UBA11371 | reverse complement strand
TTATCGGTTATACTAACAATTTATACCGTTTTCCCATCAATGCGCCACACAAGGAGCGGGGCGGGTTTATTTAAATTGTTTGTTGAAGTCATTGGTTATTGGTAAAACCCGCCCCTACAATCCCTCTATGTTGATCTGTAGCATTATCAAAGGAAATTGATATTACATAAACCCGCCCCTACACATCAAAATGCTGCCTACAGATTTTGCGCGCATCCTTGGTTACAACGTCGCCTCGCTCATTTCTATAATGTTGCCATCGGGATCTTTTGTAAATAAAGCCGCCCTACCAGATGCACTCATTTGCAGTTCACATCCATGTTCGAGTAGCTGTTGTTTCGCTTCATCTAAATTAGCTACTGAGAAGGCGATATGAGGGTTACGTCCCCACTTTTCGGAATTCTGTAATTCTGGCTTTATAGTACTATCGACAATCAGGTGAATTTGGAAGTTGCCAATTTGATACCAAACACCAGGGAATTTCAACGCTCTGTCTACTTTAGATAATCCCAGGATAGTGCCGTAGAAGTGTTCGGCACGTTCCAAGTCAGAAACCAACACAGCGACATGGAGACAATCAACGATCTGCATGGCTAGTCGAGCGAAGCAACAATAATTTTATTTTAAGCAGAAAGCGGGTTTCTTAAAGAAACCCGCTTTCTGGACTACCCAATCGCTACTTGCACTCTATCGTTTACCACCCTGACTTTATAAGTCGGCACTTTCACCGTTTCGTCATCGAGACACTGTCCGGTAAGCAAGCTGAAATTTTGCTTGTATATTGGCGATGCAACTTTGGGAACCCCGTTGCGATCGCCTACAATTCCCCTAGACAGCACGTAAGTTTTGCTAAACGGATCGTAATTCCCAATCCCATAAACATCCGTCCCAGGTTCGATGCGAAAAATCGCCACCTGTTCCCCTTCCACCAAAGCACAAACACCCGTATTAGGCACAATATCAGACAGGTGACAAACATCCACCCAAGTCGTAACATTTTCGCGAACCGTTAAAGCTTGAATCATTTTCCCTTCCTTTGTGAATTGTGTGTGTAGGGGCGGGTTTTACCAACCATCTATATTAATCATCGACAATTTTTATCAACCCGCCCCCGCCAGTTGTTACTGACTAACGACTAATGATTTTTCCTCTTCAGTTGCAGGGCGTTTTTGTCCCCGTTCTTCCACATATACCAAACTTGGATCTGGTTGCTCCGAGTTGACAAAATGCCGGAACCGCTTCATTTTTTCTGGACTTTCAATCGTCGCTTTCCACTCGCATTGATAAGTCTTGACAAGCTGTTCCATTTGTGCTTCTAATTCCGCACAAATTCCCAAGGAATCTTCAATAATCACCTGTTTGAGATATTCGATTCCCCCTTCTAGTTTGTTGAACCAAGTCGCCGTGCGTTCCAATCGATCTGCAGTGCGGATATAGAAAACTAGGAACCGATCTAAGTACTTAATCAGCGTTTCCTTATCGATATCTGCTGCTAGCAGAACCGCGTGTTGCGGTTTCATCCCGCCGTTACCGCACACGTATAAATTCCACCCTTTTTCAGTAGCGATAATGCCAAAATCTTTACCTTGGGCTTCCGCACATTCGCGGATACAACCAGATACGGCGGATTTGAGTTTGTGAGGCGATCGCAAACCCCGATAGCGCAATTCTATCTCGATTGCCAAACTGGTAGAATCCTGCACGCCAAAGCGACACCAAGTGCTACCCACGCAAGATTTTACCGTCCGCAGCGCCTTACCGTAAGCATGTCCCGATTCAAATCCAGCATCAACTAATTTGCGCCAAATTAACGGTAATTGATCGACTCGCGCACCAAATAAATCGATTCGCTGTCCGCCGGTAATTTTAGTGTAAAGTCCGAATTCTTTGGCAACTTCTCCCAAAACAATTAGCTGTTCTGGTGTAATTTCCCCGCCTGGTACTCGCGGAACAACCGAATAAGTTCCATCCTTTTGGATATTCGCCAAAAAGTAATCGTTGGTATCTTGCAATCCCACGTGGGATGTTTCTAAAACGTGTTCGTTCCAAGTCGAAGCCAGCATCGAACCGACGGCTGGTTTGCAAATTTCGCATCCCGTACCCTTGCCGAATTTTTTGATTAATTCGTCAAAGGTTTTAATTTGATTCACCCGCAACAAATGATAAAGTTCTTGTCGAGAATGGGGGAAATGTTCGCAGAGATGATTTTTCACTTCTATCCCTGCTTTCTTCATTTCAGATTTGAGCAAATCTGTCACCAGGGGTACGCATCCGCCGCACCCAGTTCCCGCTTTGGTGCATTTTTTCACGCTGGGAACATCGACGAGGTTATTCTCGCGGATCGCATTACAAATCTGTCCTTTACTGACGTTATTGCACGAACAGATTTGAGCGGTATCGGGTAGATTTTCCACTCCCATCGCCGGGGTGGAAGGTTTCCCTTCGCGCGGGGGTAGTAATAAATCTTCTGGATAGGGTGGGAGAGTTATTTGGTTTTGGACAAATTGCAGCAACGTGCCGTAGGCGGAAGCATCGCCGACTAAAATTCCACCCAAGAGTAACTTACCATCTTGACTGAGAACTAGCTTTTTGTACGTTCCTTGAATTGTATCTGCGATCGCAATCTCTTTCGCACCGGGTGTTTTGCCAAAATTGTCGCCAAAACTAGCAACATCTACCCCCAAAAGTTTGAGTTTGGTAGACATATCCGCACCCGTAAAGCTGCTGGGAGTACCATCGCTGAGGATATCCGCCGCCACACCTGCCATTGTATAACCGGGGGCGACCAATCCGTAAATCCGATTTTGATACAGCGCGCATTCGCCAATCGCGTAGATATTTTGATCCGAAGTTTGGCAAGATTCGTTAATAATAATCCCGCCTCTTTCTCCCACCGCCAATCCGCATTGCTTCGCCAGTTCATCGCGGGGACGAATTCCAGCGGAAAACAAAATCAAATCTGTTTCCAATTCCGAACCATCGGCGAACAGCATTTTGACAATCTTGCCGTTTTCGCTGACAATTTCCGTTGTCGATTTGCTCGTATGAACTCCAATTCCCAACTCTTCTATTTTACTGCGAAGAATGCTGCCACCCGCGTCATCTATTTGGACTGGCATCAATCGCGGTGCAAATTCAACCACGTGGGTATCTAAACCCAAATTTTTCAGCGCATTTGCTGCTTCTAAACCGAGTAACCCGCCGCCGATAACCACACCCGTTTTACAGGTTTTGGCATAGGCAGACATCGCCTCTAAATCTTCAATCGTGCGATAAACAAAAGTTCCCGGCACGTCCTTGCCTTTAATCGGCGGTACAAAAGGATAGGAACCAGTTGCCAGGACAATTTTATCGTAATTAACCGTTACGCCATTGGCAGATGTAACCGTTTTTTCTTCCCGGTTAATCGCCACTGCTTTATCGCCAATATAAATTTGAATACCGTTTTCTTGATATAATCCCGGTTCGACTAAAGATAAATCTGCCGCCGTTTTTCCCGCAAAGAAACCGCTGAGGTTGACTCTATCGTAAGCGACGCGGGGTTCTTCGCAAAAAGTTATTAAATTCCAATTTTGGGTAGCACCCTTAGCTATCATCTGTTCTAGGAACTTATGTCCCACCATGCCGTTGCCGATGACAACTAGATTCTTTTTTACTGTCATTTTTCTACAAAATTCATAGCTTATACGACTTATGAAACCTGCTAAATTCAGATAATTTTGTATTTTGTGCTACAAAATTCCGCGCATTATGCGATATGGGAATGAGGGCTATTTTGTTTTTGCATCGAAGGTGGATGGAGGAAGCGATCGCGCAAGCCCCAGGGGAATCGCTCAACCAAAGGTTAAACTCATCGGTGCGGTGGATTAAGAGGCACTACGTAACTGCTGTAGCCCGGATAGTTGGGATCTCCTGCTTTTTCGACGATCGCATAAGTTCTGGCATCGTTACTGCCTACCTTTGAGAGTTTGTGATTCTCGATCGCCGCCTTAAGATCTCTCCTGGCAATCTCGTCGCTGAAAGTTTTTTGGTATTTAGACTGAAAAAATTCCCTGTAGTCTGGACTCCCAAAGGCTGTAGCTGAACTAACTTGGTAAGGCCAGAAGGTGTTGTCTTGTTTCTTTTTAGCGGGATGACCGAATGCTGGCGCATTTCGGAGATCTACAGGTTTCCAAGCCGATTCTTCCCTAAACTTTTGAAAGCGTTGTAATCCAACTGACTGGGATTGTTGCAGTTTGTTTGGATCGAAAGTATATTGCTCCTGCCCCCCAACCATCAGATAAAGACGATCGGGATCTGAGTTGTTGAGCCATTTTTTTATCCGTCTTTGAGCTGTCCGCAGATTTACACCTAGCAGTTGGGCAAGCTGTTGGCTGGTAAAAGCCTCGTTGCCAAACTTTAGCTTAGCGCTTTGGAGTTCTAAATCTTCCTGACTGGGAGTTTTGTTTGGTTTACTTGCCATCGTCACCCTAGCTGCTAAAGTACCTTCACCATTATCAGGATACTTGCCCAGTTGGGCCAAAATCATCAGGTAAATCGTCGAAGGTTTTTGAGCGCGATCGCAACAACCGATCCAAAGCCTTCATTTGAGCGATCGTAAACGTGGGAATATTATCCCCCGCTTCCCAACGACTCACCGTTCTCGCCGAAGTGCCAATCGCCCTGGCAAATTCTTCTTGAGACATGGCAAACTCATCTCTCAATTTCTTTAACGGCGACTCGCCTGCTTCTTCTAGGGCTTTTCTGCGCTTGATCGTGCCACTCTTTATGACAAACTGTCTAGACTCATTGATAAGATAAATGCAATAACAAACTTTGACAATGTTTGTTATCGATCGCCATAATCGGATTGACGGCTCAATCCAAAGGCTACTTCCATGAACGTATCGCTCACACCCGAACTAGAACAATACGTCCAAGAAAAAGTCAAAAGCGGCAAATACCTATCTGCGAGCGAGGTAGTGCGCGAAGCATTGCGCCTACTCCAAGAACAAGACCAAATTCGCCAATTGCGCCTGGAAAAACTGCGTTCGGAAATTGCCCTTGGTATCGAACAACTTGACCGAGGCGAAGGCATTGACGGCAAAGAAGTATTTGCCAGCCTGCGTGAGAAAATCCGTAAAGCTCGCGAGTCGGAACCATGAGCCGCTACATCTTAGCACCCCGGGCAATTGAAGACATAGACCCCAATTGCGCGGGGTACTTACAGGAAATTACATTATTTTTTACCGTCCAATTGAAAACGGTATCGAGGTTGTTCGCATACTGAGTGGATACCGCGACCTGGAAGCTATGTTTTCAGACTCCGATGACGATAATTGACGCTTTAAAGAAACCCGGTTTTTTGGACAATACCTTCGCCAAAATCCGACACCCTCAAGGGTGTCGCTATTGCATTCAAAGGCTGCCAGAGCAGCCTGTAGGAATTCTAGCCTGCTCTGGCAGGCGAGAGTTTGTGTAGCCACATGCTTTAGTCGCTATTGCATTCAAAGGCTGCCAGAGCAGCCTGTAGGAATTCTAGCCTGCTGTGGCAGGCGAGAGTTTGTGTAGCCACATGCTTTAGCGTGTGGGCGTTTCAGAAAATTGGCGCAGGTATTATTGGAAAAACCGGGTTTCTGCCTCAGTCGATCCCTCCCGATGTAAAATCCGATCAAAAAGCGTCTCGCGGTAGTTCGTATGAAAACAGTTTGGAACTCCCTGCTTATCGCCCTCAGCTTATTACTGTCAAACTCTGCATCGATGGTTTTGGCAGAACCAACAACAATCGAACCAATCGAACACAGCGCACCGATCGAAGATTCTTTAGCAACCGAAGCGAAAAAAACTCCAGAAGAACAGGCGCGATATGAAAAATTAGTCGAAGCCGACAGATTATATTTAGCAGGCGATCGCATCGCTGCCCTTAACCTCTACCGTCAAGTCAAAACCCCCTTTGCCGAAGTCTCCTCACCAACTTCAAAACCAGAACCAATCCTCGACCCAACTCAACTCGCCCCCGCCGGACAAGTTTACTGGCGCGAAGCCCTTGCGGGAATTGCCCAAAAATTAGAAAGTCGCATTTTTGTACCCCTACAACTTCTCGTCGAACGCTATCCCGAATTTATTCCCGGACACTTGCGACTCGCGCAAGCATTAAAAGATTACAACCGTTCCGAAGAAGCACTGCAAATCTTAGAAAAAGCCTATGGGCTTTATCCGAATCAACCCGACTTACTCAAAGCCAAAATAGCCGCGCAAGCTGCATCAGAAAATTGGTTAGAAGCATCGATCGCCGCGCGACAATTTGCCTTACTCAACCCGGATCATCCCGAAGCCGCAGAATTTACTCGCTTAGCAGACGACAACTTAAAACGGTATCGTTCCCACCTGCGATCGCAACTGCGAGGGAATGCGATCGCTAGCGTCCTCACCGGCGCCCTATCTTATGCACTCATCGGCAATATTTTCGGCCCCATATCCGCCGTCGAAACCATCGCCATCCTGATCCAAGGCGAACAAGCCATCGGTGAAAGAATCGCCAAATCCGCACAACGACAACTAGATTTGGTCGAAGATCCAGAAGTTTTAGACTACGTTAACGAACTAGGACAGAAACTCGCCAAACTATCCGGGCGCGACGACTTTGAATTCGAGTTTTACGTCGTACTTGACGAAGATTTAAACGCCTTCGCCCTCCCCGGCGGGAAAATTTTTATCCACGCCGGAGCCATAATTCACAGCAACTCCGAAGCCGAATTAGCTGGATTAATCGCCCACGAAATATCCCACGCAGTTTTATCCCACGGCTTTCAATTAGTTACCCAAGCCAACGCCATCGATAACGTAGCCGTGCTAATTAAGAGAGGCGGAATTGTTTCTAGTTTACTCACCCTCAATTACAGCCGCGAAATGGAACAACAAGCCGACATCTTAGGCACTAGAATTCTAGCTGCTTCCGGTTATGCCGCCGACGGCTTGCGAAATCTCATGGTTACCCTCAAAAAAGAACAACCAGAATTTCCCTTCACCTTCCTATCTTCCCACCCAGATACAGACAACCGCATTCGCTACTTAGAAAACCTCATCCAACGCAACTCTTACAATCGCTATGCCTACGAAGGCGTCGCCCGTCACGCCCAAATTCAAACCCGAATTCGTAAACTCTTACGCGAATACGAACGACAATCCAGACAGCGTCGGCGTCACCGAAATTAACCAACTCTTGCCAATCAAACACCCGCGATATCTCCAAACAAACCCAGATTCTCTAACACCAAACAAAATCTCTCTCTTCCCTCTTCTCTTCGCGCTCTTGGCGTCTATGGCGGTTGATTAAATCCAGATTTTTCGGGTCAGAAAACAGTCATTATCTACACCTACTCGATTCCAGACTTGCCCAAAAACAGCTTTTCTGATATTGTCAATTTTAGGTGTATGCTCAGGGGAGCATAATACTCAAAACCTGCCAAGCAACGCAAATGCAAGCTTAAAGCCGATTGTGAAGAATTATTAAAAAAGGCATTTATTGTTAAACCCTGACAAATTAATTGAGATAAATTTTCATTAATTTGAGGAATTTGCGCCATTTGGGGGGTTGAAAAAACAGGCGGGAAAAAGTTATAAATAGAAAGGAGTATTTTCAGGGGAGCAGTGCGGGCAAAAAAGGGGGAAGATGTTTGAGAAGCGATCGCTCACCCAAGGAGGTAAAGTAGAGGGGAGCGATCGCTAGCTCTAAGTCCGAATCAAACGCAAAGGGGAAGAACTAATCTCCTTGGTATGAATAGCCTCAGACAAAGGGCGCGTTCTTTGCTGGTGAAGATTCAAATCCTTGTGACTTTGATGCAGACCGTGTTCGACGCGAAACACATTAGCAAACAAGTTCGCCATAATCTGCTGACCCTCTTGCGTTAGCTCCAAATAGTCCAACGCATCTTCGATATAGGGATAAGCCACATTCCAGAAGAAATTGGGATAATTGCGCCGCAAATCGCCGGGATTCTGGCATTTCATAGCTTTAGAAGCTCCCGTTTCTTCAAATTCGTAGAACAAAGCGCTGATTTTTTGCAGGTAGCGGGGGTCGCCCAATTGACCGATTAAATCCGCAGCACGAGCTAAACCGGGATAATTGAGCGTATCTTGATGCGCCTCATCCGGCGGCACGGGGAAGCGAGTCAATTCGATATTGCGCTTGATTGAAACAATATCGATCAATTTGTGAGAGCCAAACCGCTCGTCGATCAACAACTTACCCCGGTCAACGTGATAAGGAGTGAGACTCGCATCGGTACAACCTGCTGGCAGCTCAACCATCTCGCCGTTGATTCCCGTCGCGTATAAACTTGCGCCCGGATTGTCAGCGCGGCAGACTCCCTTGACATAACCAATATCGTGGCACAACAAGGAAATAATAAAATGCAGCCAATTTTCTGGGGATACCCCACCTTCGCGCATCTGCTTGGCGCGGAGAATTTCCTGCCCCGTCAAAGTCACCAAAATTGTGTGTTCCACATTGTGATAGAGGGCGTCGCTGGTGGCGATATTTTCTAGCGCCAGATGAGCAGTAGCGATCAGTAAATCTACGTAATCGGGTTTCAGCCCACCATAAGTGCGATGATAACCTTCCCGCAACTGGTTGGCAAAGTCTTTAACGAGTAATTGAGTGGAATTATACATTTTTCCTACCTTCGCCCCAGGCGGGGCTTTCCAAGTTCTTAATTTGTAGATGCTCGAGCTAATACTGCCTTTAAAAGTTTAAAAATTAGGAATCAGATTACTATAACCCGACATCCTAACGCAAACAATACAATATCTCCAATCTTTTTCTAATATCCGTAATTTCTCCCTTGTCATGTGTGATTTGATGTTAGATACCAAGCGATCGCCATCGCCTTTTTAAGTGATTTCGCGCAGAGGTACTGTGCGATCTTGAACACACAAGCAAGCGATCGCGCGGCGAGGAGCGATCGTCAGCAGCAAAACTTGGTGGAGATGCTTTCGCAGATTTTTTCCCAGTGCTTCGCCAGACAAAAACTTTATTTCCAGATTCTGTCGTTTCGGATACATTTACGTATTTTTACGAATCTGTAAGACGAGTAAACCAATCGGGCGTCCCCAAGTCGTAGATTGAGATCGATCTACGATTGAGGTTGGACTTAAATCTCTAATTCTAGGGTACAATCCAACCCTATAAATGGTTACTCCCATCCCGAAGCGAAGATTATGTACTTGTTCTGTTCTCTTGCTTCGCGTTCTAGCGAAGAGAGCGCGTTCGTTCAATACAAATTCTTCTGACACCGAAGCGAGTAGCTTCCTCTGGTGTAGTAGTTATGGGGAAGCACCTCGCTTGTCTCGCTTGTCTCGCTTGTCTCCCTCCTCCCGCATCTCCCCATGACAGAAGAGCAAAATAAACTATCTAAGCGCCTGGTATCCCTGGATGTGTTTCGAGGGATAGCGATCGCTGGCATGATTTTGGTGAATCAGGCGGGTGTTGCGGATAAAGTGTATCCATTTTTGGCACATGCGGAGTGGAATGGATGTACTTTAGCGGATTTGGTGTTTCCGTTCTTTTTGTTTATTGTGGGGGTAGCGATCGCTTTCTCTTTTTCCAAGTACGGCGAAGGCGCAACTCCTCCCGCTTCTGTATACTGGCGCATACTAAGTCGCAGTTTAATCCTTTTCGCTCTAGGTTTATTCCTAAACGGCTTTTGGAATTATAACTGGGAAAAGATTCGCATTATGGGGGTGTTGCAGCGCATCAGCATCGCATACTTGCTAGCATCCCTCGCCGTGCTTAAGTTACCTCGCAAGGGACTATGCGCGTTAGGGATATTCTTACTCGTGGGATATTGGATAGCGATGACAGTTATCCCCGTTCCCGGATACGGCGCAAACGTCTTGACGCGCCAAGGTAACTTCGGCGCTTATATCGACCGCTTCATAATACCAAGCGCTCATTTATATAGGGGAGATAGTTACAATTCTCTGGGAGATCCGGAAGGACTTTTTAGTACCTTACCCGCCGTGGTTACAGTTTTATTAGGTTATTTTAGCGGACAGTGGCTGCGTCAGCGCCCGATTGATTCAAATACGAGCATGGATTTGGTACTGTTTGGTCTTGGTAGCTTAATTATCGGCATTTTGTGGGATGGGGTGTTTCCGATTAATAAAAAACTTTGGACGAGTTCATACGTTCTTTTTACCGCCGGATGGGCGTTGCTAATTCTCGCAGCTTGTTACGAATTAATCGAAGTGCGTAAAATCCGCCGGTGGGGAAAATTTTTTGTAGTCATGGGGGTGAATGCGATCGCTATCTTCGTCGCTTCGGTTTTAGCGATCAAAATCTTAGTCAAAACCCAAGTCGGAAACGCTACATCTACCTTTGAATGGATTTACCAAAATATTTTCGCATCTTGGGCGGGCGGGATGAACGGATCTTTATTATTCGCGCTCGTGACGTTATTATTATGGTGGGTTGTCGCCTACACAATGTATAGGCGAGGATGGTTTGTCAAAGTTTGACGCCTAATCTATTAATCCGACAAGCTGATTTCGCAACACACCCACCAAATGCACTAAATCTTCTACAGTAGTCGCTTGACGATGTTCTGGAGAAATCGCCGCTGGTAGCTGCGGTAAAGCTTCTAACCACTCCCTAACGGGCATTGTAGGACTTGGCGGGGACGAACGCGGCCCTTTGAGTTGAATTTCTTCTACCGGACGCTTCCAATTCGCAAAAAACGAATTTAATTCAATTCCGCTATCGACTAAATGACCCGTATCGAGTATAATGGAAAATACACTCGGTTCGTTTAACGTATCAATTAATCGAGCAATTTCTTCCGGGTCGGTCATCACGCCCACCCGTAGCGGACTTAATGGTTCGATCGTTATTTTCACCCCTGCGGCTTTAGCTATTGGTGCCAAAGAACTGAAAAAATCGAAACATCTTTCAAACGGACGATCTGCTAGTTCGTAACCAAATCCGCAGACGGTGACGATGCGGGGGACGTTTAATAAAGCGGCAATTTCGATGGTTTCTCGGACGTGGGGGAAAGCTTGGTCGCGAATTGTGCGATCGCTATGAATCGGGTGAAAGTCATGCATCATATAAGCAATCACCGAAACTATCTGATAATCCCGATACAATTCAATCGGAAAATTACCCTCATTCGCTACCTCCAAAGCCAAATTTTCCCGCGCTGCTAATTGCAGTCGTTCCGACACAGTTCCAGGAATAGAATTTTCAGTATAAGCTAGGATGGTCATGGAAATTGCAAGCTTGCTAATGGCTAATTGCTAATTGGAGTTGATCGTAACCCAAGCTGCTAGTTACATCCAAGTAGACAATGGTAATAGCACTCTCATCGAGATCCTCTTAACCAGGGTAATGCCCGATCGGCAATTAACAATTAGCGATTAGCCATTAGCCATTACCCATTACCTCGTACTCCTAAAATATTCGCCTTCTAAGACAGGTGCGGGAGTCTTTTGTCGTTCTAAAAATTTACTCAAAGCATAGGCCATATCCCCCCGCGTCATGGGATTGAGCGGGTTAATATTTCCTCGGTCATCGAGCTTGACAAAACCCTCATAAAGTGCTGTTGCCATCGATCTTTTAGCCCAATCGGGGATTTGTGACGCATCGGGATAATCGGCTAAAATTCTGGTAACGGTTTGATCGGGAAACTGAAACACCCCATAAGCTTGAGCAAAAATAGCCAAAGCTTCGGCGCGAGAGACGCGCTGGTTGGGGAAAAACATATTGTCGCGATAGCCGCGCATAATGCCGGTTTTGAGAATTGTTTGAATATCGTTAAAAGCCCAGTGGGAAGGGGGGACATCTTGAACTACAATCAAATTTTCCCCGGTGGCAGCGGCTCGTTTATTAAGCTCAAAAGCTTTGACTAAAATAGAGGCAAGTTCGGCGCGACTGACGAGGCGTTCGGGATAAAACTGTCCATCGGGGAAATTGGTCATGAATCTAGCCGCCAAAACCCGTGCGATGGGGTCTGAGGGGAGGTTAGAACCAGGTGGTGCTGGAGGTTGAGCGATCGCATAGCGCGTCCACAAAACAATCCCTGGTAAACCTTGAAGCAAGACCAAAACAGAAACCGTACTAAGAAACTGACGCATAGTCCAAATCCTCTACTAACCAGTTATTGTGACTTCTCTAACCCGATCCCTGTTTCCTGGGAAACAAAAACTATAGGTGAGGTCGTCAGTAATTATTGTAGAAAATAGCCTTTCAAGGGTTAAAAAATAGTTTTTTCTCGCCTTCAGGTTACGAAATCAGCCAGAGTTAGCTAGATCTAGGACTTCCCACATGGAGCGGCTAAAATCTACAATCGACTCAACAGACCAGCAAGCAACGGAGACAGCAAACTTGATCGCCTCTAACGAAACGCCAACAAAGAGCGAACAGACGCAAATTGTCACAGATCCAGCGATAATCAACCAGGTCATCCTGAACAAGCTCAACACGCGCATATATCCCCGTGGCGAACTGATAATGCCTTGCGTCCCATCCATGCTAGAACATTACATGGAGCGACTAAAGGTGCTGTTCCAAACCCTTGGCAGACCCTTTTCTGGCGAAGAACTGATTCAGTTGCGCGAACTGCTGGCGCGCCGGTTAAAAGAAGGATATGAAGCTTCACCTCATTCCAACCTAGTTTTGCGCTACGAACCCGCCAAAGCGCCGCAAACCGGGTTAGCGTGCAATCTTTCTACCGTCGTTTCTTCGGTGGCGGAGCAGTATAAAACCTGGGTAGATAACAGAAAACCCCCCCTATTCGGTTCCCATCCAGATGCTAAAGTAATGGCAACTGTTGCCGAATTAAACGCAGATCCGGGAAAAACGCCAATTTTAGACGTGGGTGCAGGAACTGGAAGAAATACCCTACCCCTAGCTAGACTTGGGTATTTGGTTCATGCAATAGAATTAACCCCCGAATTTGTCCAGCAAATACAAGGTGCTGCGGAAGCAGAAGGGTTACCCGTAGTCGTTACCCAAGGGAATATCCTCGATCCGATGGTGCGGATGCGCCCCGCACATTACAAAATGGCAGTCGTCGCCGAAGTCGTTTCCCACTTTCGAGATGCGGATCAGCTGCGACTGTTGATGGCAAAAATGTGCGACGTCATTCGATCGGGTGGGTTATTATTGTTTAATACCTTCTTAGCCGTCGATGGCTACGAACCCGATGCCGCAGTGCGAGAAATGTCTCAAATTGCTTGGTCTACCATCTTCACCCGCGCCGAACTGGCATCGGCAATCGAAGATTTACCCCTAGAAATTATATCCGACGATCCCGTATTTGAATACGAAAAACAGCACTTACCGCCAGAAGCATGGCCCCCGACGGGATGGTTTAATAATTGGGCAACGGGACGCGATTTATTCCCCCTCGCCGAACAACAACCGCCGATGGAATTGCGCTGGATTTTGTGCAAGCGACTTTGAATGATATCATGTCCTTAAGTATCGGTAGTGTATCGATGGCTAATTGCTAATAGCTAATTGTCAATTGCCAAAGAGCAGCCATTAGCGATTAGCTATTAGCAGTTACACAACCGTTGCTACCCGACCTGATATGATTTAAGATTTCAGATTTAAGATTGCAGATGGGAGATTTTAGATTGTATTTAAATCTCATATCTGCAATCTAAAATATTAAATTTATTCGAGAGTATCTGCCATTTTTTCCCCATCGTGGTAGGCGGCGAGGAGGACTTCGCTGGTTTTGCCATAAGCGATCGCTCCGGTCCAATCAATTCCAATCGCCGCTAACTCTCGCTGATTCCCCCGCGCTTCGCCTATACTGCGCTCAAATGCCGCCGCGATTGACATCCCATCGGTGACGCGCACGACAATTTTTGCCGCGAAACACTCGTCGATGATGTCTTCTCCAATACCCGTACAACTTACCGCTGCGTAACGCGAGGCATAATTCCCCGCAGGCATTGCCGAGTCGCTGACTCGCCCGATGCGCTCAAATCCTTTACCGCCGGTAGAAGTGCCTGCGGCTAAATTTCCCATACAGTCAAGCGCCACCACACCAATCGTACCCCGGCGGGCGCTGCCATCGGCTATTAGTTCTTTTTCCGCCACCACCCCTGCCATTTCTTTGGTAAAATTACCCTCGCGTTCCTGCATCCACTCCTGCAATCGGATATCAGTCAGGGGATTGTAGATGGGAATTTGCAGTTCCCGCAGCAGTTCGGCTGACCCAACATCAGATAAAACCCGATCCGCAGAAGTTTGTAAATTATCGGCTAAATGAATCGGATTTTGGACGCGGGAAACGTTGATCACACCGCTAAAGCGCTGAGTCAGTCCATCCATTAAAGAAGCGCTCATGCGAATTTGACCGTCAGATTGCAGTACCGATCCAGTTCCAGCATTAAACCGGGGATCGTCCTCTAACATGTGACAACCCCGCACAACGGCTTCTTTCGCACTCGCTCCCGATAACAATAGAGGGTATACTTCTTCCAAGACTTTATAAAGTGACCGACGGACTACCTCAACTCCGCCTTTGCCCTTGAGAGAACTACCGGCTCCCCCGTGGATAATAAGTTTAGGTTGTACCCTTTGATCTGACATTTAGCTTTTATCCCTTGAACAACCAACAACTAGCTGCGTAGTCCATTGCCAGCAGTCACCGCTGACTACTGACCGCTGACCGATGACCGACGACGGCGGCAGCGTTCCGAGCAGTATTTAACATCATGCCAGCAATCTTCCCATTTCTTGCGCCAAGTGAAGGGACGTTGACATACAGGGCAAACTTTTGTGGGTAAATCGGATTTTGAACGTTGGCGTGGCATGATAAATTGACGATACATTAATTAATTTGATTGTAAAGAACTCCCGCCGTGGCACAGTTATGGATGAAACGGCCTTGGACGAGGTGCGGATCGTGTTGGTGCAACCGATTGGCCCATTAAATGTGGGATCGGTGGCGCGTGCAATGAAAAATATGGGGCTGCGCCATCTGGTGTTGGTTTCGCCTTTATGCGATTATTTAGGGGAACAAGCAAGGCTAATGGCAGTACACGCGCAAGACCTGTTGGAAGCAGCAAGGGTAGTTGCGACCTTGCCGGAAGCGTTGGCGGGGTGTACAAAAGCGATCGCTACCACATCGGTGACGCGATCGCGGTCGATTGAGCTAGAAAATCCCAGAATCGCTTTACCTTGGTTGCTGCAATCGGAGCCATCCGCCTTAATTTTCGGTTCCGAAGATCGCGGTTTGAGCAACGACGAACTCAAATACGCGCAGCGATTTGTCCGCATTCCCTCCAGCGATGCCTATCATTCGTTAAATTTGGCTCAAGCTGTCGCTGTTTGCTGTTACGAGCTGTATCAGTCAGCCATCAGCCAAGAC
>DNGJ01000530.1:0-5268 GCA_003486305.1 Cyanobacteria bacterium UBA11371 | reverse complement strand
ATCAGTCAGCCATCAGCCAAGACGATGCTGTAGGAGAAAATGCGCCTGGGTCGATGACAAACGAATTTTCTTGCTTATCTTCCCCCCACCCGCCCCTAAAAGCAGGGGAGACTCTTGGGAGCGTTCCATTAGAAGCGTTAGAGCAGTACTATGAACATTTAGAAGCCGTGCTGTTAAAAATCGGCTATCTTTATCCCCACACAGCGGCTAGCCGCATGGCAAAATTCCGACTTCTGTTTAATCGCACCGGGCTATCTACTCAAGAGGTGGCAATGCTGCGAGGTATTCTCAGCCAAGTCGAATGGGCGATTTGTAATAGTGCTGCCGCTCAAGTAAAATCATCTCAGTTGAACGAATTGGTTGAAAACAATCAATCTCTATCTGGTATCGATCGTTTAGAACCGGGCATCGATCTGTAGTAGAGTTTGTTGGGATTGAAAACAAGAGAACTATGGTGGGATTCTTGGAGCGATAGCTTAACTTCACGCGCAGTGAAGAATTCTTTTCAGCAAGGGTCAGGGGATGAAAAAGATGAGGGAGGAGGAAGCAATCTGCTTGTCAAGTTCCCTCTCCTGCCCAAATTACCCAAATTACCCAAAATCCCCAAATTACCCAAATTTTTAAGCTCTAAAAACGCCGTGAATAGTTGCAGTTTCTCTTCTACTCCCTTTGTTTCCGTTAATCTTTGATTTGTGAGGTGTGCTTCGTGGCAAGCTCCGAAAAACACCTGAAGAGCCGCCAGCGGCAACGGCAGCACAAACAGCAGCCGGTGTTGGGGCGTCAGGAAGTAGCCAGAACATCAACCGATGGGTTTGGGTCGTCTCTACCTAGAAAAGCAGGGGCGCGCCGATTGCGCGTGACGCAACGCCAGTGGCAGCGGTTTCAAGGACAGTCGCGTTTGAATTGGTTGCGGCGACTGTTCGGTAAGTCTGCTAGGGAAGTCTCCCGCCCCAAAGCTCAACCCGCGGTTAAATTATCCCGACTGTCTGAAAAAATGCAATCGGGGCGTCCTAGTGGCAGCAAGGTTGAGCAAATGTCTGCGGCACGTCGCCGTCGGAACTCTGGGGTTAAACGATCCCCAGAGGCTGACACGCCGCCAATGCCAAAACCATCTCCCGGTGACACCTCACGGCGCAGACGTCCCAAAAGCCAAATTAATCAATCCCCCACCCAGCCGCCGGAGCGTTCGACGACTTCTAAGGTTAGATTGTTGGGTAAACCCAAGCGGCAAGGCTTCTCCCCGCTAATTTACGGGACTCGCCTGTTAATATTGGGAATTGGCCTTGGGGTTGTGGTGGGGACGTTGTTGTCAGTTGGGAACCCAGCCAGCCACAATCGTCCCAGTGCTTCTCCCATCAATGGGTCGTCCCAAATTAAGAAAGCTGTGGCACAGGAAAGTTTAGCCGATGCTGCCGCCGCAAGACTTCGCCAATTATCGCCCCAGCAAGGTGAGGAAATCGCACCCCTAAAAGCAGAAATTACAGCGGCGTTGGCACAGTATCCTCAATTGACGCCAGGAATATTTATCCTCGATCCCGATACCGATGCGTTTTTAGACTTAAATGGGAGTTCTGCGAAGTCGTCGGCTAGCACGATCAAAATACCGATTCTGGTTGCCTTTTTCCAGGATGTGGATGCGGGCAAAATCCGCCCCGATGAGTTGCTGACGATGAAAGCGAAATTTATTGCGGCTGGAAGCGGCAACATGCAGCACAAATTTCCGGGGTCGAAGTATACGGCGCTGGAAACCGCAACCAAGATGATAGCGATTAGCGATAACACAGCAACAAACATGCTAATCGAGCGCTTGGGCGGTGCGGAAGCCCTCAATCAGCGGTTCGTTTCTTGGGGCTTGACAGCAACCGCGATCCGCAACCAACTCCCCGATATTGAAGGCACAAACACCACTAGCGCTAAGGATTTGGCGAGTTTAATCGCGTTTGTGAATCAAGGGGAGTTGCTGTCTCTTCAGTCGCGCGATCGCTTGCTTTCGATCCTGCGGCGCACCGAAAGAAATCACTTGCTGCCCCGTGGACTGGGTGCTGGCGCTACCATTGCCCACAAAACCGGCTATATTGGCGCCATGCTCGCAGATGCGGGTTTGATCGAGCTACCTAATGGCAAGCGCTACATTGCAGCTGTGATGGTAAAACGCCCGCGCAACGACCCACAAGCCGAAAAACTGATCCGCCAGATCTCTCGCATTGCTTATCAACACTTCTCCACCAGACCGACGGCGAATCCCCTTACTGTATCTCAACCTACCGCCTCTGTAGATAATTCGATTGTTTCTCGCACTCAACCGCTACAACCCTTGGGCAATTCCCCATCTGCTGTAGCGGGTCGTCAGATAGAACTGGGGAGCCAGGATTAACCTGGGGAAGATATCGCTAGCAGGCAATAATTACGCCAAATCTTACAAGTATATCATATGTTTTCTTTCATTCCCGTTCCTGGTCGAGGAACTGCCAAATTTTTTGTAGCAGGGGTTCGAGTCCGGTACGGGTGACGGCTGAAATGAGGAAAACGGGGGCGTGGCTGTTGGCTTCGAGTTGCGTTGCGATCGCTCCCACATCGATAGTTGGGTCAACGGCATCAATTTTATTGAGTGCCAGAATTTGAGGTCGCTCGGTCAACGCTTTGTCGTAAGCGAGCAACTCTTGCCCAATCGTGTGATAATTCGCAATTGGGTCTTCGGCAGTCGCATCGATCAAGTGCAGCAGCAGCCGCGTGCGCTCGATGTGACGCAAGAAATCGTGTCCTAACCCCACGCCTTGATGCGCTCCCTCAATCAATCCAGGAATATCGGCAAAAACGATCCCGTCGCCGTCGGGTTTACGCACCACGCCCAAATTCGGCACTAAGGTTGTAAAGGGATAATCGGCAATTTTAGGCCGCGCTGCCGAAATAGCAGCAATTAGGGTGGATTTACCGGCATTGGGCAAACCGATAATCCCGACTTCTGCCAAAAGCTTTAATTCCAAACGCAGCAGCCGTTTTTCTCCCGGTAGTCCTGGTAGGGCGTATTCGGGTGCGCGATTGCGATTGCTGAGGAAATGCTGGTTTCCCAAACCGCCTTTACCTCCTTGCGCGACGCAAAAGGTCTGACCTGGTTCTGTCAAATCTGCCAGCAATTCGTTGGTTGTAGTGTCGTACACCATCGTACCGCAGGGAATTTGGATCAAGCGATCGCTCCCATTTGCCCCAGTGCAATTATTTGGTCCCCCACGTCCACCATCCTCTGCCTTAAACCGGCGATCGTACTTGAAATCGAGCAGCGTTTGCAAGTGTTGTGTCGCTATCAAGTACACGGAACCGCCCTTACCGCCGTTTCCACCCGATGGTCCCCCAGCAGGGACATACTTTTCCCGTCGGAAGGCTACGATGCCATCACCGCCCTTCCCTCCTTCTACATCAATTTCGGCTTGGTCGATAAATTGCATAAACTATCAGTCGTTATTTTTGACACTCCCCACGTTGTCTGCCTCGACAATGTTGATTGGGCTTTTTGGGCTATCGACACGAAGGCTATCAATCTCATTTACCCGTTACTTAATCGATAACGATAGTGCTAGAAACTGGCGTTCATTCGTAGGTATCATCACCCAATCAACGTAGGTTCTATTTCAAACCTGAGTCTGCATCTTAGGTGGGTAATTCCAGAAAAAACCAGAAATTACCAAGGTTTACCGAAAAACGTGGATGAAAGCTTCTGGCTTTAAACATGGGGCTAGCTGAAATGCACGCCCGCGAATTTATTCGCCGTTTTTACCCATTTGAGTAAACTCTGCTACAATATTAGCATGATTCAAGTAACTATCACAGTAAAACTGAAATTTATCAACCTGAATCAAGCCAAGGCAAAAATGTTTGGCGAAATGACAGACGAAAATACAAGGGTTAGCTAATTGGTTGTTAACTATTCCACTTCCAGAAAGGAGAAAGTTAACTACTGCCAAGATAGAAACTTCGCTCATGTCTGCACTCGCAAATCAAACAATTTGGCATACTACATCGGTCGTGGGGAAGAAAGTTAAAGCATACAAATCCGTATCACCAGAGATTAATAAGCAGAACTGGTCAATCCACGGAGGGGCGAAGCATTTGCGTCTAAAGATTATGCAAATAACCGAAAAATTATCTACGCAAATGCTTCGCCCGTACAAACTTATAGTTTAAGTTTTCCAACTATCAAAGGAATAAAACGAGTTCCTTTTGAAGTAGCATCAAGGCATTGGCAACCTATTTTAGACAGGCTGTTAATTGGTGATACTTTAATTGATAAAGGTTCTGCCAAATTAATCAAACATCGACATAAATGGTATGCCTATATATCTGTGACTATGGAAGTTCCACAAGTACAGACTATTAACAGAATTGGATGTGACCGAGGGCAAAACAATTTAGCTGTGGTAGCACCTGCCAAAGGTTTTGGAAAGTTCTTTAGTGGCAAGGAAGTTAAACATCGTCGTCGTCCTAATCAGAAACGCCGTCAGTCTTTGCAATCAGCCAAGAAATTCCGAGCCTTGAAAAAGTGGGATAAGCGCGAGCGTAGATGGATGGAATCTGTTAACCACACTATTAGCTCCAAGGTTGTGCGATTCGCCCAATATTTGAACGCTGATGTGGTGATTGAAGACTTGGAAGGATGTCGAGATACCATGAAGCAGAGGAAAAAGAATCGGGTTGATAGTGGTGAGTCAAGACATTCTTGGGCGTACTATTCTTTAGAACAGAAACTAGATTATAAGTTAGCTCTCAAAGGGTTGAGAATAATCAAGCGTCCGGCTCCATACACAAGTAAATCTTGCTCAACTTGCGGCACACTTGGCGAGAGAAAAGGACATGATTTTAATTGTCCTAATGGTCACTACCACAACGCTGATTTAAACGCTGCTAGAAACCTTTCCAGGTGGGATGGTTTCTGTTGTTCTTTAGACCTAAAGAGAGATGCTCCCCAGTGGAGAGTACCTGTAGATGCAAGAATCCACGTCCCTTTAGGGTAACGGGAGTGTCAACTCGGTCTTCGTTGGGATTACCAACCCGACCCGGTACTCAATTACCTCTACCATTGCCTCGGTCTTCGTTGGGATTACCAACTCGACCCGGTGGTCCATTCGGTGAGTTACCGGGGCCATCTGGTACGCCATTACTTCCTCCGTCGCCTGGGTTAGGTGGTGATGGTTGCGGCTGCGGTTGCGGTTCTGGTTGCGGCTGCGGTTCTGGTTGCGGTTGCGGCTGCGGTTGCGGCTGCGGTTGCGGCTGCGG
>DNGJ01000329.1:32861-38284 GCA_003486305.1 Cyanobacteria bacterium UBA11371 | reverse complement strand
CTGCCTTTGGCTTACAACAAAGACTTGCAGGAAGATAAACAAGCTTTATTTGACAGCGTTAAGACGGTTAAAGCTTGCTTGGAAGCCACCACTATCCTGCTGCGGGAAGGATTGGAATTTCGCACCACGCGCCTTGCAGATGCCGTTGCAGAAGATTTTTCTAACGCTACCGATGTCGCCGACTATCTGGCAGCCAAAGGCGTTCCGTTCCGGGAAGCTTATAATCTGGTGGGAAAGGTGGTGCGAACTTGCCTCGAAGCGGGCAAACTGCTAAAGGATTTGAGTTTGGAAGAGTGGAAGGCGCTACACCCAGCTTTTGAAGCTGATATTTACCCTGCCATTTCTCCCAAACAAGTCGTTGCCGCGCGTAATAGTTACGGCGGCACCGGATTTGAGCAAGTCAGACTTGCACTTGTTGCAGCGCGGTCGAAACTCGAATAACTCGAATAAACAGCAACTAAAGCCATTTTTATCGGCTGTGCCTTCTGGTCATAGGTTTAATAGGTCATATAGGGTTGACTTTTGTCGATTCTTACCCATGACCGATGACCTATGACCGCTTACCCAATGGGTTGTTACTCCATTTTTTCGATATCGTCTTCGGCGTTGTCGCTGAAGTTGTCACCGCTTCTACCGCCCATTGGGGGTCGCCGGTTTTTGGAAAAACGACCTGTAGTTGTACGCTTGCGAAACTTGCGAGCGTAAGCTTTATTGCGCTGCTCCTTTTCTTTTTTGGGATTGCGGCGCTTAGACATGGTCACCTCGTTAAATAAACAACAAAAACAGATTATCAGGCAGGGCAAGAAATGCTTTTGACATCCTCACCGTCCTAAAGAAGCGGTGATTCCTCACCACGCCATAACCTACGAGTAGGAGAATGGTCGCTGAATGGGGTTGACGCTTCAACAAGCACAGCCCCTAACGAGGTCTTACACGCTCTCTACGTCCGTTTTAAGTCTCGGAATGCCCTCCCGCGACTAACAAATACAGCACAAAATGACTGACTTTTTGCTTCTGGGTTGGACTTTCACCATTGCCCTTGCAGCTTTCTCTACGCCTGCTCTCACCGTAGCTGTTTCAACGTGTCTTGAGCCTAGAGGGGGTTTTTTACGCCACGTGTATTATATCAAAAAGCCGTCCTAGAAGGACTGGGCTTGTATGACATTATTCCTGGTCAAAATTCAAGCGTTGCTGAACTTAGTATCGCGCTCAAACGGGTTGCTGTCCGATTCTGCACTATAGAGAGTATAGAGAGCCGCGATCGCTGTTTTTTTCCCAGAGCTTTTCTCTTTCTGCGTTCTGTTGAGGTGGGGGATTCCTGCCTGGAACTGTTGAAACAATCTACTATAGAGTCAAGTCAAAATCTCTCGCTGCCCGGATTGTTGCCTCTGTAACCTTGCCTGCAAACTTAAAATTTGTTGGCGAGCGGGCAATTTATCGTCGCCGGAAGTGCAGCTACGTGAGCCTATATATGCTTCGATTGTGGCAATTTGTACAAACTGTTCTAGGTATTTTGTTTCGCCATCCGATTGTCGGCACGACGATCGTTCCGATTTTACCGGACGGTCGGATCGTTTTAGTTCGCCGCCGCGATACGGGTGAGTGGAGCTTACCTGGGGGTATCGTAGATTGGGGACAGGATATTCCCACGACGGTAGCGAGGGAGTTAGTTGAGGAAACAGGACTGGAATTGGTAAAAATTTGTCGCTTAGTCGGGGTTTATTCCTCACCAGATCGCGACCCTAGACTTCATTCCATCGCTATATTGGTGGAAGCGCAAGTGCAGGGCAAGATGGAGATTCAGGATACCCTGGAACTGAGCGAAGTCAAGGCTTTTACCCGCGCCGATCTGCCAAAGGGCAAGCTCAGCCACGACCACGAGCGCCAGTTACAAGACTATCTTAATGGGGTGACAACGATCGCGTGAATTTGTCGCGTCACCAAAGGCTGGGGGGGCGGGTTAATCTAAGTTATCTGTTTTAGGCACATATTGTCTGTAAAACCCGCCCCAAAAATCCTCAAACTGGGGGGGCGGGTTAATCTAAGTTATCTGTTTTAGGCACATATTGTCTGTAAAACCCGCCCCTACTACTGAATATTGACGATTGAATGCATTCCCCAAAAAATTAGATTGGGTTCGACGGTGATTTTGGCGGCGAATTCGGGTGCTTGGGCTTGCAGATAGGTGAAAATATGAGTGCGATCGCCTCCCGTTAGCAAGATGCTACTACCTGGATACGAGTCCCACCAAGCGCTGATAAAGTCTCGCACCCCTGCAATAACCGTATAAATTATTCCACTTTGAATTGCTGCTGCTGTATTTAAAGCAAAACGCTGGGGTAATGTTGCGGGTATTTCAATTTCCGGTAGCGCTGCGGTTTTTTGCCCCAAAGATTTTAACTGCAATCCCAATCCAGGCAAAATCGCCCCACCTACCAGTTGATGGTTCTCATCTGCGCCGGTAAAAGTCAATGCTGTGCCCGCGTCGATGACTAATACAGGCCATCCCCAAATGTTACCTGCCCCCCATACTGCCAAAGCGCGGTCTATTCCTAGAGTTGGATAAATTCCGCCTAAAGGAATTTGGTCGAGGGTAATAATGCGAACCTCTGAATATTCCTGCCAAAGTTGGGTCTGAATCGGAACCACAGAAGCTAAATATAAGGGTAAATACCTGGGAATGCTGACAGTACCTTTTAGCGGAAAAACCTCTTGAGGCCATCTACCAGCACCCCAGCATTGAATAATTTCTTTAATCAGGGCTGCTGGTAGATGGTTTGTATCCCAGGTATGCAGGGTTTCTCCCATAAACGCTGCCCAATGCAACCGAGAATTTCCTATCATTAATCCCATCCAGATGGGTTGCTCTTTTTTCAACTCTAAATGCAATATATGCTGTTTTTAGGAAACAAGTATTTCATAAATTATAAAACCTATTTTTTACCAACGCAAGTGCGTCAGATTACATTATCTTTAGGCCGGATATCGGTAAAGATGCAAGTCGCAAGGCAATCTTTAGATAAGGCTTCTGATAAACTCCAGGTTAATTTATACATGATTTTGAGCAGCTTATCAGCTTCCTCTTGGGTTAACTCGAACTCTGATAAATCTAAGTCTATATTGGCTTCAAGCACCACGGAAACATCTTTGTCGTCACAGGGAATAGTTAAAAGAATATTCTTGGTTAAAATGAAGTCTTTGGAAATAGACATTTTGAATAAGTAGATCGACAGGATAATTTATTATCAGCGATATTTTTGCTATTTAAAAGTGAGATTGATTGGGAAAAATTGTGACTTAAATCCCGAAAAACTGTGCGACAGATCGCAGGATCTCCGCGATCGCACTCTCGCCTCTGCCTGTAACCTAAGTCCTAATTTGTGGTGACCTAGATCGCCTCTGCCATAAGTTATATTGATAAATCTTAACGTGCCTATAGGATTTTTAATAAAAATTTATTAAGTAACTGTGTGAGAATATTGACAAGCAAAAAAAGATGAGTAGCCAACAAGGAGACCCGCGATGGTAGTGCTAACGGAACGCGCCCAACGCAGGCTGACAATGGAGACGGTGGAAATTGCCGCAGATACTACGGCAATTCGTTCTCTGGATTGGGATCGCGATCGCTTCGATATTGAGTTTGGGCTGCAAAACGGCACCACATATAACTCATTTTTAATTAGAGGTGAGAAAACGGCTCTGGTGGATACCTCCCACGAGAAGTTTCGTCAGCAGTATATCGATACCCTGACCGGCCTCATCAATCCAGCAGAAATTGACTACCTAATCATCAGCCACACCGAACCAGACCACAGCGGTTTGGTAAAAGATATTCTGGCATTAGCGCCCCAAGTGACCGTCGTGGGGTCGAAAGTGGCAATTCAGTTTTTAGAAGGTTTCGTGCATCAGCCGTTTAAACAAAAGATAATTAAGAACGGCGATCGCATCGACTTGGGTAACGGACACGAAATCGAATTTGTGATCGCGCCTAACTTACACTGGCCCGATACCAGCTTCAGTTTCGACCATAAAACCCAAATTCTCTACACCTGCGATGCTTTTGGAATGCACTATTGTTCCAGCAGCACGTTTGATGAAGATTTAGCCGCGATTGAAGAAGATTTCCGCTATTATTACGATTGCTTGATGGGGCCAAATGCTCGCTCGGTCTTGTCTGCACTCAAGCGGATGGGTGAGTTACCGGAAATTACCACGATTGGGACGGGACACGGCCCCCTGCTACGCTACCACGTGAGCGAATTGACGGGACGCTATCGCAAGTGGAGTCAAGCACAAGCAAAAGAAGCGACCACTGTAGCAGTATTTTACGTTTCCGATTACGGATATAGCGATCGCATTTCCCAAGCAGTAGCACACGGGATTACCAAAACCGGCGTCGCTGTAGAAATGATCGACTTAAAAGCCGCCGATCAGCAAGAAATTAGAGAATTAGTCAGCAGCGCGGCTGGTATCGTTATCGGTATGCCGCCAGTATCGGCGAGTGCGAATGCTCAAGCGGCGATTGGGACAATTTTGGCAGCTGCGAAAGCCAAACAAAGCATCGGTTTGTTTGAGTCTGGCGGTGGAGAAGATGAATCGGTTTACACCCTGCGGAATAAGTTCCGGGAATTGGGATTGGTAGAATCATTCCAACCGATTCGGATTACCGAAACTCCAGGCGAGGGAACTTACCAGCTATGCGAAGAAGCGGGTACAGACATGGGACAATGGCTGACACGCGATCGCAGCATCAAGCAAATGAAATCGCTGGATAACGAACTAGACAAAGCGCTAGGTCGGATCAGCGGTGGATTGTACATTATTACCGCTCAAAAAGGTGATGTTTCCGGGGCGATGTTAGCTTCCTGGGTGTCGCAAGCGAGTTTCCAACCTTTGGGCGTTAGTATTGCTGTAGCAAAAGACCGGGCGATCGAGTCGATTATGCATGTAGGCGATCGCTTCGTGCTAAACGTCCTCGAAGAAGGCAATTACCAAGCATTAATGCGGCACTTCCTCAAGCGTTTCGCCCCCGGTGCAGATCGTTTTGCTGGAATTAAAACCCAACGCGCTGAAAACGGTTCTCCGATTCTGTTAGATGCCCTCGCTTACATGGAATGCGAGGTCGTTAGCCGTATGGAGTGTACCGACCACTGGATTGTTTACAGCACGATTCAATCTGGTCGCGTATCTAAACCAGATTCGCTCACAGCAGTTCACCACCGCAAGGTTGGAAATCACTACTAAGAAAGGTAATTGGTAATTGGTAATTGGTTTTTCCTATTACCAATTACCGATTATTGATATTTTGCACAATTTGTGTTTAAAACCAGCGAAATATTCCAACACAAGGGTAGGGGCACGGCATGAAAAAATCTACTCAAGCGATTGAATGTTTCTGATGCCGTGCCCCTACAGGGGTGGGA
>DNGJ01000329.1:32451-32578 GCA_003486305.1 Cyanobacteria bacterium UBA11371 | reverse complement strand
TGTTTCTGATGCCGTGCCCCTACAGGGGTGGGATGGCACAATTCCAACACAAGCGTAGGGGCACGGCATGAAAAAATCTACGGAGGCTATGTAATGTTGTTGACGCCGTGCCCCTACAGGGGTGGGA
>DNGJ01000329.1:0-32165 GCA_003486305.1 Cyanobacteria bacterium UBA11371 | reverse complement strand
GTTTCTGATGCCGTGCCCCTACTTTGCGGCAATTGCAGAATTCCACTTGTTTAGTATTGATGAATTTCATAGGAAAATTTGATAAGCGAAGGAGTATTTTATAAGCAAAAATAAATGTAAACTAGATACCAATCAAACAAGAGGGATCTGATATGCAGCAACCGATGAGAAATGAATGGTTGAATCGTCAGCGGATCGTGCAAGTTCTGGAAGGCATTCAAGACTTAATTGTAATTTCTTTGTGTATCGGTCTATTCTGCTTCATGCTGATACAGTTGCGAGGAATGTTTTACTCTCTGTTGCCGCCCTTAGACTTTAAAGAAGTCACATCAGATATTTTATTCCTGTTAATTTTAGTCGAGTTATTCCGACTGCTGATTATTTACTTGCAGGAACAACGAGTATCGATCGGCGTAGCGGTGGAAGTGTCGATTGTATCCGCATTGAGAGAAGTGATCGTGCGGGGAATTTTAGAAGCTCAATGGACTCAAATATTAGCCACTTGCGCGTTTTTAATTGTAATGGCAATGCTGCTAGTTGTGCGAGTGTGGTTACCGCCAACTTTCAATGGCATCGACCCAGAACGTCGGATTGCCGAACGATTCAAGGAATTCACCTCAGAGGAAGCATATGAATATACACAAAATTCCAGTTTAGTAGAAACAAATGGTCGTTCGAGACATAAAGAATGAAATAATAATAGGTAATAGGTAATATTATTGATTGCCAATTACCTATTAGCAATTAGCAATTAGCAATTAGCAACCAGGAAAATAAATCTATGCAAGCAATTAAAAAACGCGATGTGCAAGTTTTTCCAATAGAGGCGGATACTAGGGTGATGCGATCGCGCACCTGGGATCGACTCAAGTTTGAAATCGAATACGCGCTGCAACGGGGAACAACTGCTAATACCTATCTGATTGAAGGAACGCAAAATGCCTTAATCGATCCGCCGGGAGAATCTTTCACGGAAATCTTTTTGGCAGCATTGCAGGAACGCTTCGATCCGAAAAAAATAGATTACGTAATTTTGGGACACGTTAACCCTAACCGGGGCGTGACGCTAAAAGCATTGCTAGAACTGTCACCGGGAATTACTTTTGTTTGTTCTAATCCGGGTGCGATCGCATTGCGCGGAATCTTACCAGACTTGGATTTGAGAATCAACGTAGTCCGGGGTGAAGAAAGTTTAGATTTAGGTCAAGGGCATCACTTAAAATTTATTCTGACGCCGACTCCGAGATGGCCCGATTCGCTTTGTACCTACGACCCAAAAACAAAAATTCTGTATACCGATAAGTTTTTTGGGGCGCATATTTGCGGCGATCAAGTATTTGATGAAGGGTCAACGATATTTAACGAAGACAGGCGCTATTATTTTGATTGTTTGATGGCACCCCACGCGCGTCAAGTGGAAACCGCGTTAGATAAATTTAGCGAATTTGAGCCTAAATTTTATGCTACGGGTCACGGGCCTTTGGTGCGCTACGGCATGATCGATCTGACCAAAGATTATCAGAAATGGAGTCAGCAGGAAAGGGAAAGGGAAGCAACGGTGGCGTTGTTGTATGCTTCGGCGTATGGAAATACAGCAGCGTTGGCGCAAGCGATCGCGCGGGGCATTACCAAAGCAGGCGTCAGTGTAGAATCAATTAACTGCGAATTTACCGAACCAGCAGAAATTCAAGCCGCAGTTGAAAAAGCCGATGGATTTATTATCGGTTCCCCCACCCTTGGTGGTCACGCGCCTACACAAATTCAAACCGCATTGGGAATCGTTTTATCTACTGCGGCTAAAACTAAATTAGCAGGCGTATTTGGTTCTTTTGGCTGGAGTGGAGAAGCTGTAGACTTACTCGAAGGAAAGCTAAAAGACGCAGGTTACAGGCTTGGTTTTGAAACCATTCGGGTTAAATTTAAACCCACCGACGCCACGCTACAAATGTGCGAAGAAGCAGGAACGGACTTCGCCCAAACATTGAAACGCGCCAAAAAAATTCGACCCATTCGTCAAGCTGTCGGCGAGTCTCAAGCAGCACGTACCGAACAAGCAGTAGGACGAATTTTGGGTTCCCTGTGCGTTATGACGACCAAAAAAGGCGATGCTGAAAGTGCAATGTTAGCTTCTTGGGTATCGCAAGCTACGTTTAATCCCCCCGGTTTAACCGTCGCCGTCGCCAAAGATCGCGCAATTGAATCAATGACCCACGTTGGGGATAAATTAGTCTTGAATATCTTGGCAGAAGGGCGACAAATCCGGAAGCATTTCATGAAATCTTTTGCACCTGGCGAAAACCGTTTTGCAGATGTAGAAACGACTGAAGCTGATAACGGTTGTGCCATTCTTTCTGGTGCGCTAGCGTATTTGGAATGCACCGTACAAAACCGGATGGAATGCGGCGATCACTGGCTAGTTTATGCGATCGCAGAAGATGGTAAGGTGCTGCAATCTGATGGAGTTACTGCGGTGCATCATCGCAAGTCTGGAAGCCATTATTAGGGAATTTAACCCAAAATACGGCACCCTGAAGGGTGCCGCTACACAAACGAAGCCCGCCTACGCGGGCTTTGTTTGTATAGCCCCAGGCTTTAGCCTGGGGGATCTTGGTGTTTGACGGAAATGGGATAGGTATTGTTAAAGAAACCGGGGTTCTCGATTTGGCAAGATTAGAACATTTTTCACAAGAATAGGACAGACAGCGACAAATAGATCGTTTTAACGTCTAATTGATCCAGATAGGGAAGTGCAAATCTTGCTTATCGGAATAACCTAATCCATCTAGACAATATGACTAGCACAAATAATCTTTTCTCTCCCGTACAACTAGGTGCTTATACTTTACCCAATCGCATTGTAATGGCACCGATGACGCGCCTGCGTGCTGTTAATTCAATTCCTAATTCTTTAATGGCTACTTACTATGCTCAACGCGCATCCGCTGGTTTAATTATTACTGAATGCACGATGGTTTCGCCTTTGAGTAATGGATACATGAATTGTCCGGGAATTTACTCACCCGAACAAATCGAGGGATGGAAGCAAGTTACCTCTGCGGTACATGCTAAAGGTGGCAAGATTTTCTTGCAATTGTGGCACAGCGGGCGCGTGAGCCATCCTGCTTTGCTGAATGGGGAATTACCCGTTGCGCCTAGTGCGATCGCCGCGTCAGGCTCTCTCCACACTCCCATCGGCAAAGTAAACCTCGATACACCACGTGCTTTGGAAACTGAGGAAATCCCGGAGATTGTCGCTCAGTTCCGCCAAGGTGCAGAAAATGCTATGACAGCACGATTCGATGGCGTTGAGTTGCACGGCGCGTTTGGCTATTTAATCGATCAGTTCCTTCAGGATGGCTCTAATCAGCGTAGCGATATATACGGCGGTTCGATTGAAAACCGCGCCCGCTTTTTGCTGGAAGTTATGGACGCGGTGACAAGTGTTTGGGGGAGCGAGAAAGTCGGAATTAAACTTTCCCCCAGCAACACTTTCTACGGGATGCAAGATTCTAATCCCAAGGCAACTTTTAGTTATGTTATCGATGCTCTGACTCGCTACAATTTAGCTTACATCCACTTGATGGAACCTAACGAAACCGATTTAGCAACGCGGGAAGTTATCAATCCTGTTTTGCCGATTTTCCGTCCAATATACAACGGTACAATTATTAGCAATGGTGGCTACGATAAATCTAAGGGAAATACAGTTATTGCCGCTGGCGATGGCGATTTAGTTTCCTTTGGAAAGTTATTTATTTCCAATCCAGATTTACCTCAACGCTTCGCAATAGATGCAGAATTGAATGCGCCAAATCCCAAAACATTTTACGGGATGGGAGACAATAATTTAGAGCAAGGTTACACCGATTATCCAGCATTGGCGGTGTAAATTTAAACATAAGGCGGGCAGGATGCCCACCCCACAAGAGATCCTCAATTCTTGTGGGGTAGGCGTCCCGCCTGCCCAGTGCAATATGTGAATTTATGACAAAATTTATAGTCCGCGAAATGCTTTGGGTGTTGTGCCGGTAAGCTTGCGAAAATGCTTGGTAAAATGGCTTTGGTTAGCGAATCCGCATTGTAGGGCAATTTCTGCGATCGCTACCTTTTTTTGTCGTAATAAATCCTTTGCTCGCTCGACTCGTTGCTCGATCACATACTGATAGGGAGCAACACCCATTGATTGTTTAAATAATCGGCAAAAATAGTATTGACTCATATCCAGTAATTCGGCTAAAGCACTCAATTTAATCTCAGAGTCCAGATGAGCGTGAATGTACTCAACTACCCGTCGCAGCTTGTAACTCGATAAACCATCAGAGTAAGTTGATATTTGATGCTGTTTGACGCAATACTTTTTTAACAGATGAATCGCTAATGTTGTGGTTAGCTGCTCTACATATAAACTATCTCCCATACACCCTGATTCAACTTCATCTTTGAGGGCAAAAGCAATACCCTCAATTAACGGATCTTGCAGCGTCGCAAAGTGAGGAATTAGTTCAATATTGTCAATTGCAGCTAATTCTCGCGCTAACCTTTCTATGAGCATGGGGTCAATTGCCATAATCGCGAATTGAGCTTCTTGTTGCCATAAACAACGGTGAATTGTACCAGCAGGAATAATAGCTGTAGATCCTTTCTTTATACACTCGCTCTTAAATCGCCCATCAAACCATCGTTCAGATTCAGTATTACACAGAGAAAAACTAATACTATGCATCGTCACCTGATGTTCAGGAGTCTCGTAACTAGGCTGATTATGATACTCGAAGTAAATATCATTCCATCCGCAATTGTAACTGCTTAAAAGCGGTGGGTTAGGAAACAGTTTTTCCGAAGCTCCTTGCTGTTTGAAATCAACCAGCATTGCCTTTTTCCGATCTAATTGTTTGCGATCGCTCATTTTTCACCTGGCTGAGCAAGAAAATAGCAGCGAATATGCAGCTATTTTTTAATTTATTGGAATTTTAAGCGTTGTGTCCGAACCTCTAGTTATAATACTGGCTCAAGCTCACAATTGCATTGATTTGAATCAAGTTGCGGGGGAATTCTGCATCGTGATGACGAGGCGCGATCGCATTATTATCCCCTCTTCCTCTAAACTTGCTAATGCGCGGGAAAGCGTCTCCGGCGTTAGTCCTAAGTCAGCAGCAATATCCTTGAGCGGACGGTCAAAATTGATCGCATTTTGCTCACCCACTTGATAGCGTAAATATTGCAACACCCGCTCGTGGGCTTTCCGTATATTTTGCAACTCTAAGCGCAGTTTGAGTGCCTGAATTTTCCCCACCAGCATGGCGATGAAATCTTGCGCTAAATCGGAATTATCGCGCAATGCCGATAAAAGCAGTTCCTTTGGATACACAATAACCCGCGAAGGTAGTTCTGCGATCGCTCCACAAGGATAAGTATCAGAAAATAACGCAACCTCACCCAAACTTTCCCCCACACCCGCAACTTGAAACGTCACCATTTTGTCGCCGCTGGTGTAGCGCACCAGTTTTACTCGTCCCGTTTCCACAACGAAAAATGCAGAAGCCGCGTCACCCTGCTGAAACAGCATTTCTTTGGCTGCTAAATTGCGGTATGAGATTCCATTCCGTAACCCTTCAGGTAAACTTTCCAGCGTTAACAAATCCATCGCAGTTCCTCCAATGTTGGATTGGTTCTCGTTCCCACGCTCTGCGTGGGAATGCCTAACAGAGGCTCTGCCTCTGGAAATCGAGGCAGAGCCTCCTTGTAGTGATTCCCTGGCAGAGCCAGGGAATTAGAGATTCGTTAGCCAGCTAAGTAAAAAATCAAAAAAAGAACGCTCAAGTTAGATTGCTCCGCACTTGCAGCAACAATCGACGAAACAGCAGTTGCTCCTCTAGGGTTAAATCCTTCAATATCCTTTGTTCCAACACATTCCAAGCATCGGTGACGGGTGCTTGAAGCTCCCGCCCCATCTGTGTCAAATAAACTCGACAAACACGAGCATCAACAGCATCCCGACGGCGTTCCAACAATCCAGCTTTTTCCATGCGATTGAGCATTTTGGTTAAAGTTGGCGCTTCCACCTGCATCAACTCCGTCAGTTCAGATTGAATTAACCCGTCATTCTCCCACAGGTACATCAGCAGAATTTCTTGCCCGATGTGGAGTCCGAGTTCAGCCAAAACCGCGCCAGCTTGATTGCGGTGCGCCCTAGAAACTTGCACCATCAGATAGCCGATGGTTTGGAGCATGGGTTTATCAGCCATAATCGGGTTTAGTTAGCCGTCTAAATAAAATTTACGCTATTTTCACCCGAACCAGCAAGGTGTGGAAAACCGAAACAACCATAAAAATCGCAAGATCGGACAAATTTTCACAAGAATGGGAAAGACTGAGGCAGACTCAGCCATTTATATTTCGATCTATACTCAATGCTGACACCGAGGTCAGATTCATGCAAACTATCCCACTTGCAAGTTCTAGAAAAGTCATCTCTTACTCCACGCGCATCGACATTCCGTTAGAAATTCGCACCCAAGTTATCGAACTGCTCAACCAAACATTAGCCACAACCCTTGACCTCAAAACTCAGGTAAAGCAAGCACACTGGAATGTCAAAGGCATCAATTTTTATCAACTACACGAACTGTTCGATCAAATTGCCAGCCAGCTAGAAGAATACATTGACCTGATTGCCGAACGGGTTACGGCATTAGGAGGTGCAGCAATGGGAACAGCTAGAATTGCCGCATCGCAATCCGCAATTCCCGAATATCCTTTCGACATTTTAGATGGTAAAGACCACCTAACCGCATTAGCAGACAGGATCGCTCCCTACGCCAAAATAATTCGAGCCGCAATTAACCAAACAACCGAATTAGGCGATGCAGACACCGCCGATCTCTACACCGAAATTTCGCGCACGATTGATAAATATCTGTGGTTTTTGGAAGCACATTTGCAAGCATAAACAGGACTGACTCACGCTGAGGCTAGAAACCGGGTTTCTTCATCGATTTTTAGTTTCCCAAGCCAGGATTTTTCATAGAAACCCGGTTTCTTTGCAGTTTTAGGAACGGATTATACAGATATCTTAAATAAACCCGCCCCTATGTCTCTAACAGATTGTGAAAACGATCGCACCGCAGCAAAATTCGTTAGTTAAGCCGATTAAAAGGAGGGAAAATCGTGACTTATAGCACAATAAAAAAAAGCAACCCGGTCATTACTATGATTAATGTTTTTGCAGTTGAACCGGAGAAACAGCAAGAGTTTTTGGATGCAATGCGCGTCCACACCGATACAGTAATCCGTAAAATTCCTGGTTTTATTGCTTCCAACTTTCACCGCAGTCTGGACGGGATGCGCGTTGTTAACTACTCGCAATGGGAAAGTAAAGAAGCATTTGAAGCCGTCCATCGCGATCCAGAATACCTTGCAAGCCGCGAAGCTAATAAACATTTGATTATTAGTACCGATCAGCATCTTTACACGGTGGAATTTACCTGCCTTATCGATGGTATCCCACAGGACTAATACCCAGCTTGATTTCGATGGTTGTAGGGGCGGGTTTCACAGATAACTTTTGCTGCCAACAGACAGCTTAAATAAACCCGCGAAGCCCCGGCAACAATACAAAAGTAGGGGCGGGTTTCACAGATAACTTTTGCCGCCAACAGACAGCTTAAATAAACCCGCGAAGCCCCCGGCAACAATACAAAGGAGTAGAAATAATATGACTCTAGAAACTCCAGCAGATTCGCGATTTTACGAACAACTGACACCAGAAAATGCAGCAATGCTGCTGATCGATCATCAAGTGGGAACGATGTTGTTCGGAGTAACTGACATCGATCCTGTTAACTTGAAAAACAACACTCTTTATCTGGCTGAAGTTGCAAAGTTGTTTAATTTACCGACAATTTTAACAACTAGCAACCCAAATGGTCCGAATGGCCCTTTGTTTCCTGAATTGATTCAAACTTTGCCAGATGTTCCGATTATCGATCGGGTTATTATTAACGCTTGGAACGATCCAGCTTTTGTGGCAGCAGTTGAGAAAACGAATCGCCACAAATTGATTATGGCGGGAGTGACAACGGATGTTTGTTTGGCTTTTCCGGCGATTTCAGCAGTTGGGGCGGGGTATGATGTTTACGCGGTGATTGATGCTTCGGGTACTTGGAATGATACCACTCAGCGTGCAGCGATCGCGCGCATGACTCAAGCTGGTGTCAAGTGCGTTAATACCATTGCTATTGCAGCAGAATTGCAAAAAGATTGGACATTACCAACAGCACCAGGGATGGGAGGTATATTCGCCCAGCGCTTACCAAATTTTGGTTATGTTTTAGCGGGTATGCAACATACGAAAAACACAGCTGCTAGTTAAGTATTCACAACCGGAAAATTATGTCAAACTCAACAACTTCCGTTCTCATACCTACAGGTAAAGGACGACTGCTTTGGTGGGGAGATATTCTAGTCACCTTTAAAGTTTTGGGTGAAGAAACAGACGGTGCTTTTGCAGTGATGGAAGATATTGTTCCGCCCCACTATGCGACTCCGCCACACGTCCATAGTCGGGAAGATGAAAGAGTTTACGTAGTCTCTGGCGAGTTCGCGTTTCAAGTTGGGAATGAGACTTTTAACGTCAGCGCTGGTGACTATATTAATATGCCCAGACATCTCGTACATAACTTTAGAAATATTGGCGATACCCAAGGAATACTTTTGGTGACTTTTTCGCCAGCGGGAATTGAGGAAATGTTTTACGAAATGGGGCGAGATGTAGACGATCCCTCAACTCCTCCTCCACCATACACCCCAGAAGAAATGAAAAATATCATAGCGATCGCAGCCAAACACGGGGTTGAAATTAAATCACCTCCACGCAGTTGATCGCTCAAGTTGCTAGTTATCTCTCGAAGATTTGCTAATGGCTAATGGCTAATGGCTAATGAAACATTCTGTATTAGCAATTAGCAATTAGCCATTAGCAACGCCAAAGTTTATAACTACTTACTTGCGTTAATACTTGTTGGTTGAGTTAGTCATGCATAACTTACCCAATACCTAGTTGTAAAATAAGTGTAGATGCGATCGCGCAAAAACAATGCCCCCTATTAATCAAATTTTCTCCGGTTTATTCTGTTTGATATTCCTCGCAGTTCAAAGCCCAAAATTACTAGCTCAACCTACCACCGATGAGCTAGTTGGTCAAGTAACCTCAGTTAGTCAATTAGAAGATATCCAGCCAACTGACTGGGCGTTTCAAGCACTCCAATCGTTAGTTGAACGTTATGGCGTAATCGAAGGTTATCCTGACAAAACTTTCCGAGGCAACCGAGCAATAACTCGCTACGAATTCGCCGCCGGTTTAAATGCAGCCCTAAACCGAATTAACGAACTAATCGCCACAGGAACAGACTTACTAACCTTACAGCGACTAAGGGAAGAATTCGCCGCAGAATTAGCGACATTGCGGAGTCGAGTTGATCCGATAGAAGCACGCGCGGCGGAGTTAGAAACAAATCAATTTTATACCACAACAAAGCTTACAGGTCAAGTAATATTTGCCGTAAATGCAGGGAGAATGAGTAGCCAAAGAATAATCGCTCCCAGAGGCGCAGTTATTACCGAAGATGACCCGAATCCCACCGTTATTTATCGAGCCAGTTTAGATTTAAACACCAGCTTTAGCGGCACAGATTTATTAAAAGTTAGATTAGTAACTGGAAGCGATGGCATTACTGATAACGCCGCCGGATTTTTGGAACCTAACTTAGGAAGTACTTTAGACTTCTCAATTCCCGGTCGCGATGGTCGGTTCAGCCTAGCCAGATTATACTACAGTTTTACACCTATCAAAGACTTAAAAATTACAGTTGGGCCAGCCTTAGTCGCTCCAGATTTTGTCGATAAAAACCGTTATGCAAATACCAGCTTCCTGGACTTTTCTACCCTAGCTTTAGTTAATAACTTTATCCTACTTCCTCGACCAGGAGGTGCAGGTATTGTTATTGACTGGAATCCGGGAGGAGGTGCGGTAAAATTACGCGGACTGTATGTTTCTGGAGATGCCGCAGATAGACTACCCGAAAACGAGCGATTAATAGGTGGCGGCGGCTCTGAAAATATCCGGTTATTTCCTACAGCGGGTGGCGGTGCTAAAGGCGGTTTTTTTGGCGATCCTTACCAAGGATTTTTAGAACTAGAATATGCTCCGAGTAAAAATTTTGCTTTTCGCCTCCAGTACAGCGGCGGTGAAGTATTTGGCAGCCATTTTAATGGATTTGGTATCAATTTTGACTGGGCGCTGAACCAGAAATTGGGTATATTTGGACGATATGGTTATGCCACCTATCCCGATACCAGTTTGGGCGATATTAGCCCGAATTACTGGAGCGCGGGAATTGGATTTCGAGACTTGTTTGTCCCAAAAGCTTTAGCAGGCGTTGCTATCGGTCAACCTTTGATTGAAAATGCCGTTGGGAATGCGACTCAAACTAACTTTGAAGCATTTTACAACTTTCCCTTCAGCGATAGATTGCGGGTTACACCTTTAATTCAAGTTATTACCAATCCCGCCAATCAAGAAGCGAACGGTACGATCGTTACTGGCACTTTACGAACTGTATTTTCGTTCTAAAAATATGAATCAGTCCAATCCTAACTCTATACTAACCAAAGCTACCTTGCTCCTCGTCAGTACTTTAACCGTAATGTCAGGCGCAACAATTGCCCCTTCCTTACCAGCGATGCAAGATTATTTTGCATCGGTTGAAAACGCCGCACTTTGGGTGAGATTAGTCTTAACAGTTCCAGCTTTATTTATTGTAATTGGTTCGCCAATTGCAGGTTTAATTGTAGACCGACTGGGACGCAAACCTTTGTTAATTTTATCCGCTGTATTGTATGGTTTTGCAGGGGGTTCTGGTTATCTATTAAACTCCCTATTTGCGATTTTAGGCGGTCGTGCTTTGCTTGGTTTAGCAGTCGCCGGAGTAATGGTAAGCGCTACTACACTAATTGCAGATTATTATATTGGACAAGCTCGCGCTACTTTCATGGGATTGCAAGCAGCTTTCATGGGATTGGGGGGTGTTTTGTTTCTCTCCGTTGGGGGTTCTATTGCTTCAGCGAGTTGGCGCTATCCGTTTTTAATTTATCTCTTCGCTTGGCTTTTACTGGCTTTAATTTTGATATCTATTTACGAACCGCGTCGCGTTAATTATGCGGAATTGCCAGGAGGAAATAAATCTGAAATTAATGCTGCTATACCTGTGAACCTGCTGATACTTGTTTATGGCGTGACAACGCTTAGCCAGGTGATTTTCTATTTAATTCCCGTCCAATTACCGTTTTATCTCCGCAGTTTGACCAATGCTACACCAGCACAAAGTGGATTAGCGATCGCATTCTGTACCCTCTTTAGCGCCTTTGCCTCTTTAAGCTATGGCAAAATAAAAGCAAAACTCGATTTTGTTAGCATTTTACCCGTCATTTTCGGCTTTATGGGCATCGGTTATGGAATTATCGGTTTAGCGGGTAATTATGGATTGATATTGTTAGGTTTAGCCACAGCAGGTTTAGGACTGGGACTGCTAATGCCTAACATGACCGTCTGGGTATCCGCTTCCGTACCCGATGCAGTGCGAGGGCGCGCTTTAGGGGGACTTTCTACAGCTTTATTTTTAGGGCAATTTCTTTCACCAATCCTGACTCAACCTGTTAGTCAAAATGTCGGTTTGGGTTTAACTTACGCTTTTTCCGGCGCACTGCTTTTAGTATTGGGAATTGGTTTTACTCTTACAAAACAGCAAGTTATCGCTTTAACTACTGTTTCCAAACCCGTGCAGTAGGTAACCTCACATCTGGCACCATGGCTCACACCTTAGTTTCTGGAAAATAGCCAAACTTGAAAGCCTAAATTTCCCTCAAAAAACCCGGTTTTTTAAGTTATACCATTTTCCCATCAATGCGCCACACAAGAGGCGGGTTTAGTTCAATTGTTTGTTTTTCTCATACAAAATCCGCTTTCATTACCTCTTTTATGCCTAACGACTAAAGTCGCGGCTATACAAACAAAGACCGCCTGCGCGGTCTGTTAGAATAAGGGGGGTTGTTAACCCGGGTTTGGTGTCACAGGTTATACAGCGGTTTCCGCTCTTATGAGGTACAGTAGCAGAAATTAAAAAACCCTATGCTTAACTGTTGAGGGTTAATTAAGTGTACCGCATTACAGCGGGAACTGCTGTATGTCCGGTGGCATCGGTAGCGTAAGCAAAGGAAGGGTTTCACAGAATAGTTGGTAAAACCCGCCCCTACAATCGGTATCTGTTGATGTGTAGCATTATCAAGGGAAATTGGTATTAGACCTAAAATGCGCTATAAGTTTAGAAACCAGACTTGTTTAAGAAGTCTGGTTTCTAAGTGTTATGGTAGCTTTAACAGCCTAAATTATACCAAATCCAGAGTGATTACCCCCCTGACTCTTATAGACCGCGCAGGCGGTCTTCGTTTGTATAGCCGCGACTTTAGTCGTTAGGCATCAAAGGAGTAATAAAAGCGGATTAATTATTAATCCTTTTCACCTTTATTGCCTTCTCCTTTTTCCTCATCCTCATCATCATCATCATCCTTTTCATCTTCATCATCAGCTTTATTACCAGCATCCTTGGGGGGATTTTGTGGCTGCTGCTGCGGATTATTTGGCGCAATGGGAGCAGGCGCTTGTTGTTGAGCAGCGCAAGCACTTGTGAAGACAAGCAAAACCAACGCTATCAACCGCAAAATTAGGTGAGTTTGACTCTTCATATTTAATCTTGATAAATTACGAAGTTGTTTCGTGAATATTATCAGATGATTGGATGCGTTTTTCTAAATATTGACCGATCATCAATTGTTCGCCAGCACGAGATATAATGCTTTGTCGCGTGCGATAGTTATTGCCAATCAGTTTTAATTCTTCCTCAAAGACAGAATCGTTATATTCTGTCTTTAAACACAAAGTTTTGGGATTGGTGAAGTAATACTGCGCCGTGACGGGTTTGGATGTGGCGAAACCGCGATCGCGATACACTATTTTTCCCAACACCCCAAACAGCGTCGAACCTTGAGACTGTTTCCTATCCGTTACCGAATCCTTGCTGTCCCAGGTAATTTTCGCCCCACAAGTCAAGGATACCTCATCCCCCAGTCCGTGCAGTTGCGCGAGTTGCCCTAGTTCCTCGCTTCCTCGTTCCAGAAACTTGACGGTAATAAAACTTACCATCTCCTGCGTTTTTCCATCGGGTAGCGTGTAGTAACGACGTTCTGAACGCCAAGCACCCTCGGATTCTTGGAAGAACTCGGCAATCAGCTGCTCTCCATCGGTCTGTGTAATTTGTATCAATGATATCACTGGGGTCAGTCCTTACTCATGGGAATCTATACACCCATTGTAACAATGCATAAAATGGGAATCCGGATAAATTTTGTAACTTTTTTTAATATTCTGCGGCTTGGGGGAGAGAGAGAGGGAAGACCATTAGCCATTAGCGATTAGCAAAAAATTCAAATATCTATCAAAACAAACTTGCGAATCGCGATTTGTTTATCGTTTTCTTGCTCGGATAAAGCTGATTTGATTACCAGCTTCCATGCAGCAGGTGAAGAAACGGCTGGTAAAGCTAGCTGGAGAGCAGTTAGTAACTTTCCTTGCTTGCAAGCAACCCAGCTAGAGCGCAGTTTCATATAAGATTGAAAATGTTGCAGGGTGGGAAGAGCAGCCCGATGCTTTTCGTTGGCAAGGGCGTACATCTTTGCCATTACCAATAGATTATTATCTAGACTTTTTTGCAACCACGCGGGTTGCTTGTAACGCAAGATAATTGCTTCGACTAAAAGCTGCCAAGCCTTTGGCGATAATACAGATGGAAACGCAAATTTAATCGAACTAAGATAAGCTTTCTGCTTGATCGCAACCAAGCCCCAATGCAACTTGAGATAAGCGCGAATAGTCCCAATTTCTGGAATTGAGGCGCGGTGTTGTTCGCTGACTAAGGCGTGGATTTTTTCCTTGATTAAAATATTGGTTTCTAGCCGCTTTTGCAGAGAGAACTTTTGATTGTAACCTCCAGGCCAAACTGTGCGATAAGCCAAACATTTGTTGATAAAAATAGCATCTCCAAACTGAGCAATTCTCAGCCAGGAATCAATATCGTCAAAGTTGGCATCTAAATTGGAATCCCAACCTCCAGATTGAATAAACGCATCGCGCCGAAACGCGACTTGAATCGGCGTACCAAATGGAATTTGCTCCAACAGCATTCCATAATGGATATCTTCTTGAGGAATATAAAAAGCTTGCCCAGGACCCATTTTACGGGTGCGGCTAATTTCTACTTTATTGACATCGACTTGGGCAGCTTGACAAGAACAGATTACAGCTTCCCGGCGCAGCGCGATCGCTCGTATCATCTCCTTGATACAATTCTGGTCTAAATAATCATCATCATCCACCGGCTTAATCCAATCGCCACTCGCCACTTGCACCCCAGCATTCACCGAAGCCGCATGACCCATATTCGTCGGGTTACGATGGTAGGTAATCGGCGATCCCAAGCTGCGGACATAATCTTGGGTGTCATCTGATGAGCAGTCATCTACCACCACCACTTCACAGGGTACAGTTTGGGCAAGAGCAGATTCAATGGCTCGCTTGAGAAACGACAAGCGGTTATAGGTCGTGATGACAATACTAAATTTCATCTGGGTCACCAGTAGAACGCCCTAGCAATAGGGTTGTGCGAGCGGGAAAGTAGAAAGTAGTGCTACCCCAATTCTTTCCTTACTACTTTATCGTTGCTCCAGCCAACTGCCAAAGGGGAGAATTGAGGCAGAGAAGATCAGCTCACACCAACCAGCATTGCTTTTATCCGCTAGAGGCGACGCCTGGGTGCGGGTAGCAGCGATTTTTGCAGAATCGCCGCTACCCGGATTTATTGCGATCGCAGCGAGCCAAACCAATCTGGTGTAAAGCTTCCGTGCAAACCATAGGGAACGTGATGCTTCAGGTGCAATCGAGCAACAGGCGCTCGATTCAAGTCACGAGCATCCAAAATCGCCAAATAAGAGCGATGCTGAGCCGAATCATAGACTAATGTTAGCAGCCAACCATCATCTTCGTTCTCAGTCTCAGGGCGAGGTACGAAAACAGGTTCGCTGACATAGCCCTTGGGTGCTGCACTCCACAGCTGTCTGCTACCCGAGTTTAAATCAAGTTTAACAATAGCCTGAAGCGGAGCGTTACCAGATGGCGCATGAGCAGCACCCATATAAAGATATCGATAAGGCTGCCCTACTTTTGTGGGATTAACCCAAGGAAACTCGCAGCACCGACTTTCCAACATCTGACGCTGCACCCCTGGCTCCCTGGCTGGAGCCTGGGAGCGCCCTCCTGGCTCCCTGGCTGGAGCCTGGGAGCGATTCAAATCTATTTCAAACCGCCACAACTGTCCAGGAGATAAAGCCTCAAAATCGGTTTGGCGATAATCTGATTCAGGTTCAACAGAGGGCAAAGACTCGTAACAAATTGAATCCAAATAAATTTTATCCCCCTGCTCAAACGCATTCGCGTGGTGGAAAACAAAACCCGCCTGGATTTCCCGCAATTGCATCGGTTGCTTGGGATTCCGGGGGATAATAACAATTTGGGTAGGTTTATTTGAATTAAACTTAATGCACTCCGCCGCACCTCGCAAACCTAGCACAAAAGGCAGCGGATTAAACGTTACCGGATTCTGAAAGAAAATACAGTAATTCGGTGTAATCGCAAAATCGTGAATAAACGCAAAACCCGGAACCGAATGGGCGTGCTTTGTCAACAGCTTGCCCGATGGATCGAATTCGTAGATCGTAATCGTACTTGATAACCCAGGTTTGATCGAAAAGTTGACCAATCTGCCAGTTTTCCCATCAATTCGAGGGTGGGCGGAGAAGGCATCACCAGGCTCTAAAACGCCGTCAAGGTATTCTAAACCCAAAGTTTCTAGCGTGTAAGGATCTAAACGATAAGGTTCCGCCGCTTCCCACAACGCCAAAAGTTTATCGCCCCAATAAATTACATTCGTATTGGCGATATTTTTCTGCCTTAAATCAAAGGCATTCGCTAACCAACCCCCCGGTTTTTGAGTGCCAAATACACCGCGATAAAGAATTCTCCCCGCCGCTTGTTCTTCTTGATACCCTTTTGTGCGAACAAAGCGGTTGGAAAAGTGGGCGCGACCATCTTTAAAAGCAATCTTGGCAATCATGCCATCCCCATCAAACGGATGGTGGATGCGCTGTCCGTTAATATCGAGCAAACCGGGGCCATTGCGAAACAAAGTGCCGTTTAAGTCCGCCGGAATTTCTCCTTCTACATCATCGATCCAGTAATCATACTCTTGTTTAACCGATTCGTATCCTCGCTGCCACTCTTGGGCATTATAAGACGTTACTGGAACTGTCGCTGCGTGTTCGTATAGTTGAAAGCTCTGCATTGGTAATTGGTAATTGCTAATTGCTAAGTGCTAATTGCAGATTTAAGATTGCAGATTTTATTCAATCTGAAATCTCCAATCTTAAATCTAAAATTCCTTATTCAGCCTTCTTATCGGCTTCTACTAAGCGGGAATGGGGCACTAATTCTGACATCAGATCTGGCAAAAATGGCTGTCCCATGTGCTTGGATGCGGTCGCATCTAGTTCTAAAGCTGGGATTGGTTGAATAGTATGAGATTCTACGTCTGTTTGCGGATCTCCCATTGGTAACCAACCCAAAAACGGTAAAGGCAAAAGCGTGCTGAGGTTGGTGATAATTACCAACAGCCACAGCGCCTCAAAGTTAGTTTCGGTAATACCCAGCCAATGCATCAGTACGGCTCCAAACTCATAAGACACCAACCCTGCCAAATTTACTACCGACATTAGCAAGGCAAATAAGGTGGCTTCTACCCCCTCTGGGCAGAGTCTAGCCGCTAAGACTAAAACCGGCATGTAAGCAATTTGTCCCATTACTGTGAGAACGAGACTATCGCCCAAACTAAACCATTTGTCATCAATTCCTAACGATCTGTTGGCGTGGGTAACCAGCAGTAACATCGACATCCCCAAAATGGTGGATATTACCGTACTCCAACCAAAAATAGTCCGAAATGGAATTGTTTTAAAGTATCTTTGGAACAGCCAGACCCCGGCTAAAGATGCGATACTCGTTACCAAGCGCACCCGTCCCAGAAACTCTGGTTCAAACCCCAATTCGTTTGTTGTAAAGAAGAAAAACGCCGCATCTGCGGTTGGGGTACACTGCCAAAGGAACAGAAACGCTGTGGGCATCCAGATTGCTTTTTGGCTAACGGCTTTCCGCAGTTGCTGCACTTGGTTCCAAACGCTACTAGCATCGGGAAGCTCAAATACTGGCGACTCGGCAATTAACCAAGCAACGCAGGAAACAATTAGGGGGAATGTAGCCGTAATGCCAAATACGGTGCGGGTACTGAAATGTTCTAGTAAGTAGCCGCTAAAGTAAGCGGTGATTAAGCCTCCCAGCGCCGAAGTGCCCCAAGCCAGGGATTGCAGCGACCCCGCATCGCTGACTGACTCGGCTCTGGCGCGTTCCACAACGAGGGAATCTACAATCACGTCGCTGACGGCAACTGAGAGGGAAGATAGCGCGATCGCTACCGTCGCTGCAATAGCCGTATCTACAAACGTCGCCAAACAAATCCAAGACGCCGATCCCAGCAATCCGGATAAGATCAGATACGGTCGCCGCCGATACCCCAAAATCGGCAATCCATCGCTAATAAAGCCAAATAGCGGCTTGACGATCCACGGCAGCGCCGCAATCCCCATCAAAGCAGATACTTGCGCTGGACTCAGCGCCAGTTCGTCTTTGAGGAAAAAGCTAATCGCTAGGCGTGCCAGTCCTAATATGCCCTGAACGAAGTAAACCAGCAAAATCGCGCTCAGTTCCGGACTAGCCTCTTTACCAAATAAAAGCTTTTTTGTCAAGGATTCTTTGATCTCAGACAAGCTTTGGGAGGAAACCAGCATTGATAAACTATCGTTAAGAATTATCGACTTTTATATCATAGATGGCTGGGAGGGTGGGGTCTGTCTGGAGTGCGATCGCTTGCTCTACCTGATGACTGTTACGGCGGCGCAATCGGCGCTCAAATTCCGTAGAGTGCGATCGCCCATCTCAAACCCACCTCTAAACTGGAAACATGAGCGAATCCAAAACCCTGACCATCCAAGTTTCTGGCGAAGACTGCGATCGCCTCGTCGCCCTTGCTAAACGCCGTCAAATTGACGCTGACACTCTAGCGCGGATGTTACTGCACGACAGTCTAACTAAACTCAGTCCGCTATTACCAACGGATATAGAATCTCTTGAGAAGTTATATACATTTCAAGGAAAAACAGAAGTCTTGCAGTTTCTGGAAAAATATCCGTTTTTGGTTCCCATCTTACTAAAAGGATATGAACCGACGCGCAAATACTTTCCAGATGCACAGTTGTTTCTGCAAGTCGTCACCGATCCGGAAGCAGCATCAAAGGATGATGATATGTTGTGGATCTACATTGAAAGACCATTCGATTTTGACCCAGAAACAGCGATTGACACTCTTGAAAAACTAGATGACGATTGGTGGATCGATGCTGAAAAACGCGCTCAAGGGAAGCTTTTTATTGGTTTTAACTAACTAATGACTTTTAATTGGTCAGAGTATCTGAATTTAGCACAGGAACTGGCACAGCAAACCACAGATGAAGCCAAACTACGATCGGCTATTAGTCGAGCCTACTATGCAGCTTTCATCAAGTCACGCAATTTTTTACAAGAGCGAGAGGGCTTAACCATTCCTACCGAAAATACCCACAAATATGTTATCAATCAATTCAAGAATAGCTCCGACCCAGTGCGTATAAAAATTGGCAGGCGACTGTTGCGGCTACGAGGTTTTCGTAACCAAGCAGATTATGACAATACATTCCCGCTATTAGTAGAGAAGACTCAGGAGTCTTTAACCTTAGCCAGACGGATTATTTCTAGTCTCGATAACTTGTAACTTCAAAACTCTCCTAACTCTTACCTCTGCGTCCTGGAGCGTCTATTGCGCTTCAAATCTACAAAACACCCTTAGAACTAGGAATCGCACCCGCACGACGGGGATCGACTTCTACCGCCATCCGCATCGCTCTAGCAAATGCCTTAAATGTCGCTTCAACAATATGATGCGAATTAATTCCATCCAATTGCCGGATATGCAGCGTCATCTGAGAATGATTCACCACTGCTACAAAAAATTCTCGCACTAATTGAGTATCGTAAGTGCCAACGCGCTGGGTAGGAATCTCCAAACCATAACTCAAATGCGGGCGTCCGGAAAAGTCTAACGCCACCTGAACTAACGCTTCATCGAGTGGCGCGAGGAAATGACCGAAGCGGACAATGCCTTTGCGATCGCCCAACGCTTTCCCCAAAGCTTGCCCTAACGTAATCCCCACATCTTCGTTGGTGTGGTGATCGTCTATTTCTATATCTCCCTTGGCTCGGACTTCCAAGTCAATTAGCCCGTGGGAAGATATTTGATGCAGCATGTGATCCAAAAACGGAATTCCCGTCTTGGCGCTGCAATTTCCCGTTCCATCTAAATTGAGACTCACATATACGTCAGTTTCCCCAGTTTTGCGGCTGACTGAAGCAGTCCGGGCGTTTACAATTAGTTCCGGGTGTTGGGATTCGGTTGTTGGGCGTTCGGCGTAGCCGTCGCGTAGCGATTCGCTTGTCTGCATAATTTGCTAATTGGTAATTGGTAATTGGTAATTGGTAATTGGTTCAAAGGGTAGCAGGTAAATACTTTCCCATTACCTATTACCCATTACCCATTACCCCATTCCCATGATTTCGTATCCAGCATCAACGTACAGGATCTGACCTGTAATACCGCTTGCTAAGTCGCTACAAAGGAAAGCTGCGGCATTTCCCACTTCTAACTGCGTTACAGTTCGTCGCAGGGGTGCTACTTGCTCGACGTGGGAAATCATATCGCGAATCCCACCTACAGCAGACGACGCCAGGGTGCGAATTGGACCTGCTGAGATCCCGTTCACCCGGACATTTTGCGCGCCTAATTCTGATGCTAGGTAACGAACGTTCATTTCTAACGCAGCTTTGGCGATTCCCATCACGTTATAGTTAGGAACGACCCGCACGCCCCCTAGATAGGTGAGCGTGACGATACTGCCACCTTCAGTCATTAAGGGTTTAGCTGCTGCACTCAGTTGAATTAGCGAGTAAGCGCTGACATCTAAAGCCAGGTTGAACCCATCTTTGGAGATTTTGCTAAAATCGCCTGATAAATCATCTTTATTGGCAAACGCCAAACAATGGATCAGAATGTCTAATCTGCCCCACTTGTCGCGGATGGTATCGAAGGTAGCCTGAATCTGCTCGTCATTTTGAACGTCACAGGGTAAAAATAGACTTGGATTGAGGGGTTCTACCAGTTCGGATACTTTTTTCTCAAAGCGACCCCGGTCATCGGGTAGGTAGGTGATGCCCAGATTCGCGCCTGCTTTATGCAGCTGTTGAGCAATGCCCCAGGCTATCGAGCGATCGTTGGCGATGCCCGTTACGAGGGCGTTTTTTCCAGTTAAATTCAGCATAAATGTTTATTATATCCGAGCATGGCCTACTTTCGACATCAGCTTTTCCCTCTCGCTCTCCCCCATCTCCCCCATTGCTTGACTGGCGGCAAAAAGTCACCAAAATTTAGCTATGAGGTGTGCCACCCCTCATGCCCTGTTACTCGATTCCTGGTATAAATGTATCGCCCTCGATGCTACTTAGCCCAATACAATTGCCCAAGACCAGGTTTTACCCGTCACGGTTTCGGTTCAATCTGAGGTAATTTACTCAAAATGCTGTAGCGATTCATACAAAGTTTGTTAAGAGTCGGTTAAGCTTCGGTTAGTTTTCAGAGTAAGGGACGATGAAAAACCCAACAAAAAGTGTTAAAATATACATTTAATCGAAAAAGACTGCTATACAAAAAAGCACGCGGCGTCCCTAGCGTTCTGCCGTATTGAACTAACTCACATTGAGACTTTCTGCTCGGTTTGTGAGGTTATAGTGCATTACCAAGGAGTTGAGAGAAGTCTTTAGAGTTCGGTGAGGACAACTGAAATGGTCGTGATGCAGGATAGACCTTTAGCAGCCGTATTTCGGCAAATCAGCAATCCATCGTTTCCACCCGTGGTGGAAACGTTCGATCGGGGGAAAACGATCTTTTTCCCCGGCGATCCGGCTGAAAGAGTATATTTTCTGCTAAAGGGGGCTGTGAAGCTTTCGAGGGTGTACGAAGCAGGGGAAGAAATTACCGTCGCCTTGCTGCGAGAAAATAGCGTATTTGGCGTGCTGTCGCTGATTACGGGGAATAGATCCGATAGATTTTATCATGCGGTGGCGTTCACCCCAGTGGAACTGCTATCAGCGCCGATCGACCAGGTAGAACAAGCATTGAAAGATAATCCAGAATTTGCCATGTTGATGCTGCGGGGTCTGTCGTCGCGCATCCTGCAAACCGAGATGATGATCGAGACGCTGGCGCACCGAGACATGGGATCGAGGTTAGTCAGCTTTTTGCTGATTCTGTGCCGCGATTTTGGCGTTCCTGGTGCAGAAGGGATTACGATAGATTTGAAGCTTTCTCATCAAGCGATCGCCGAAGCTATAGGTTCAACCAGGGTGACGGTTACTCGCTTGTTAGGAGATCTGCGGACGGAAAAAATGATCTCGATCCACAAGAAAAAAATCACCGTACATAACCCAGTCGCGTTAAGCCATCAATTTACCTAGTGAAAGCGGGTGGAAAGACAACAGCAAGCGCACTCAGCATGAGGTAGGCTGTAACTGGGTGAGGATCGTAAAAGAATATGACCACCGGGTGGATACTGATTGCGGCAATTTTGGTGTTGGGAGGAGCGATCGCGTCAGTAGGCGATCGCGTCGGAACGAAGGTAGGCAAGGCAAGACTTAGCCTATTCAATCTACGTCCCCGTAAAACAGCGATTTTAGTCACGGTTCTAACGGGTAGTTTAATTTCTGCCTCCACACTGGCTATATTATTTGGTGCTAGCGAGCAACTACGCACTGGGGTTTTTAGACTGGAAAAAATTCAGAAAAATCTCCGCAACGCTCGCAAGGAACTAGAAAAAACTAAAGAGCAAAAAAGTCAAGTAGAAAACGAGCTAGCTCAAGCTAAATCTCAGCAAGCAGAAGCACAACAAAAACTCGATGCTACGAATCAATCTTTGCAATCGACGTTAGCCAAGCTGTCCGAAGCAACTGCGAATCAAGCGCGTACCGAAGCGCAACTGAAACAAACGCAAGGGCAATTAAATATTACTCAAAGCCAACTGAGTCAAAATCAAAGCAAATTAAATCAAACTCAAAATGAATTAAATCAAACCCAGAGCCAATTGAACGCTGTTTCTTCTCAAGTAATGGCGCTGCGCGACGAACGCCAAAAGTTGATCGATCAGCGGGATCAATTGCAAGCCGAACGCTCGAATTTAATCGCACAGCGGAATCAATTACAAGCTGAACGCTTGGCTTTGATCGGACAGCGAAATCAACTGCAAGCGGAAAGATCGACGTTAATCGGACAGCGCGATCAACTGCAAGCAGAACGTCAAAATTTAATCGGACAGCGCGATCAACTGCAAGCAGAACGCTCAAACCTAATCGGACAGCGCGATCAACTGCAAGCAGAACGCCAAGATTTATTAGGACAGCGCAATCAACTGCAAGTAGAACGCCAAGATTTGCTAGGACAGCGCAATCAATTGCAACAGGAAAGATCTGCGCTAGTCGGACAGCGCGATCGCCTGAAAAATGAGATTGGCAACTTTAAATCTCAGATCGCCCAACGCGACCAAGAAATTGCCGCTCAAGACCAGGCAATTGCCCAACTCGATCAAAGAATTACCCAGCGCGACCAAGTGATTGCTCAGCGGGAAACCAGCCTTAAACAACTAGAAAATCAACAAAAAGAACTCGAAAACAAACAAGCCTACTTACAACGGGCAGTCAAAATTCTAGAAGAATATTATCAAGATTATCAAGCGTTGCGCGGCGGCAATTTAGTTTTGTTTCGCAATCAGGTTCTGGTCACGGGAGTCGTTCGCATTGTTGACCCAAAAGCCGCTCGTCAAGCTGTAGACCAATTGTTGGTAACCGCAAACAAAGTCGCAATTGAGAATACTCGACCCGGTGACAAAAATTTCAACCAACAAGTGATACAAATTACCCCAACAGAAGTCACTCAAATCATCGATCGCATCGATGACGGTCAAGACTATGTGGTTAGAATTCTCTCAGCAGGAAATTACATTAGGGGAGAAAATGCGGTACAAGTTTTCGCCGATGTAACGCCAAATCGCGTCGTATTCCAAGCTGGGGAAGTAGTAGCAGCGACTGCTACCAATCCCTCAACAATGACTCAAGAACAGCTAGAGCAACGAATAGAGCAGCTAATTGCAGCTTCTCAATTCCGGGTGCGTCGCGCTGGCGTGCTGGCAGATAAAATTCAAATCGGAGACGCTCGCGTTGAAACGCTGATGCGCTTCATCGAGCAATTAAAGCAGTCAGAAACACCCGTTGACGTACAAGTGGTAGCATCAGATGTTACCTACACGGCGGGTCCGGTGAAAATGGATCTGGTAGCCGTTCAAAAGGGACAGATACTGTTTCGGACTTCGCCCGCCAGCTAAACTCCTATGGGCGTTTCTTTTGCTGTTTCCCAGCTTCTATAGCGTAGAGGACAATACCCAGATCAAACGTTGGACGGTAACACCCCTGGTCTGAAGAAAATAGTTGACCGGGGGTACCGACATTGAGTTTAACGAGTTGTTGACTCAGGCGGTGAATCGCGACTTTTAAGCGGGAACTCGTATGCGATCGCGCCTCAATCTGCACGCCTAATTGTAAGCCTTTTCTGCCTTGTGAATTGTATCCAAAAGCAAAATCTTGTACAACCCGGCGATCCAACTCGGTACTGGTATCGACTCCCGTACCAGATTTGCGCGCCGCATAGTGATAATCTTGTTCGCAAATTTCTACTTCAGATCTCTGCTCAGATCGTTGCGCTAAAATCTCCAAAATTTGGAACGATTGCGAATCAGGCTTGATACTGGAAGTGCGATCGAGTTTTTTAGAACCCGGCATTTCAATAAACACGGCTTTTTCTGTGGGTTGAAGTTTCCCCAAAAACCGCTTCACAGTTCCATCGAGTTCGTATTCAGAAGTTCCTGTCTCCTTCAAACACTGACGCAGGCGCTTGTACTTAGAGCCATTTAGCACCTCTGGGTTCACCCCCAGTCCAATTAATAGCCGGGGTTTAACGATTTCAATCTTTATATCAGATAGCGGTCTAGAAATCAACTCCACCAACCAACCGTATTCCCCATCAGGATCTTCATCAATAGCTTGTTTGTGGATAATATCGATCACGCCGCGTTGTCGCCTTAATTTAGCAGTCTCCTTGGTGAATAGTTTGCTGTCTCCTTGACTCCGCAATTGAGGCGCAGAAGTCACCATAATAATTTGCACGTCTCTGCGATGATTGGCAATTTCTCGCACTACACCAGAACCTTGCCATCGCTGGAGTTCCCCGGTTTTTCCCTCTACAGGAACTGGCGGCACAAACAAAATTTCATCCAACAAAGCAAACTTAACCGTTGGATCGGTTTTGGCAATTTCAATCGCTTCTTTAGCTAATTGAGTCGCGCGACATTTAAATCCAGCTTGCCTTAACCGGCGTTCGTGCAGCGCTAGCCACTTTTCATCATCATCGAGAATTAAAATACTCATCAACTCACCCATACAGTCGCCTCAAGAAAACGCTCCCAGTCCTTCTCCTGCCTTCATTACCAAGTCGCGCCATTTCGTAAAAACTTCGCGAAGCAACACAATTTGGGTGCGATCGTAGTTATCTGACTGACCCATCTGCTCTAGTAATATTTGAAAATGCTGTTGGATTTGAGCGCTATCACCTCGGACTTCGACAACGGCGTGACAAGCAACGGGAGTATAAGCGCGTAGCTGTTCGATAATTGTTGCCAGGGACGCTAACGCTTTGGCATCCACTGCACGATTTTCCGGCTTTTTTTCCAATTTGCTCAAACAAGGGATGACCCGACGCTGATACCATCGATCGGCTGCCTTTAGTTCCTTTTGTAGCATTTTTAAATTTTCTGGTTCCATAGGTACTAATTCCACCACTTTTTCTAGCAGATCGGGGAGTTTCCACGGGTAAGTGCAAGCATCGTGGGAACCTTGTCCCCAACACAGAATTGGGTGTTTTGCTTTTAAAGCATCAAACGACTCTGATGCCAGAACTAAAACCGCACCGTCAAAATTATGCAGGCGTAGTTCTGCGAGTCTGTTAATCTGTTCGGAGGAAAGCACTAGGAGTGACTGTTTGGGGAGTTTAATTTTTCCCTCGCCGATAGGCTGTTGCAGCCGCAATTTTTCTATCCCCAGCAAAGTCGATACAACCATCGCTGCTGAGTTGGCGACTGGGGAGGAAGATTCATCGATCAAAACCAGAACTACTCGTGGTAGGTTCATTCGCCAGCTTATGCTCGTTATTAAAACTGGGATTCGTAGTTGCGCTGTCTTCGCTCATCCTAGCGCCCAAGCGCTTCTACAAGGGCTATTATGGCTGTTTTAGCCCCTTATAATTATCAAGCATTTGAATATTTGCATTCAGATAATGCTCAGATATTCTATCCTTATTTTTGGATATTTATGTCGATATTTGTCATAAAAAATCATGAATTAACGCCTAAATATTATAGCGTATTGCAGCCGTATTAGGTACACCTTCCAAGCGATAACGCTTTCCCTCATTTACTTGCAATCCGCTGTAAGCGTTCTCTCGACGGCAGACAACCGAAATGTAAGTGACAAATTTTGGTTTAATGGCTTGACACTCTTTTTAAAAGATCAAGGCTTTGTTATTCTTGAATTGTGGCTTAATCCCCAAAATCGCGTGTTAACAATCGAGCGATTCGAGGTGCTGTGTAATAAAGCAAAATTCCTAAAAGCAAAGGCAGCAGAAAAACTAGAAAATACGGAAATCCCAAAAATGGTAGTGAAACAGATGCTATACAGAGCGTAATCACAGAATAAACAATGATGAAAAAAGCAATTATCCGAAAAATAAGAACTGTAACTTTTTGATAATTAGTCATAAGATTAAAATCAATAAAATTAGCTTGACTTAACTATCTTAGCCTGACTCGAAACGACAGCGAAGCTAGGCATAAAAATTACGAAAGGTTCAACTTTCCTCTGATTGGTGTAACAAAGGTAGGTAAGAACTGGCAAACATGGCAGCTTGAGTGCGATCGCGCAAATGTAATTGACTCAGTATGCTGGTAATATGATTTTTCACCGTCCTTTCAGAAATATAAAGCGCTGCGGCAATCTCGCGGTTACTCGCGCCTGATACGATTAGAGTCAGGACTTCCCGCTCTCTGGCGGTTAATCCTGCCAATTCTGGCGGTAAGCGCGTTGGCTGCGGTGGAGTCGAGGGGGGTGGGGGTGCGATCGCTTTTTCCAACAATCCTGGCCCCATTTGGGTATACCCTTTATGAACGGCTCGTATTGCTGCTGCTAAATCGTCGGAATGGGTATCTTTAAGCAGATAGCCCCGCGCCCCCAAGCGCATCGCCTGAGAGACATATTCATCATCGTCAAACGTCGTTAGCACCAACACTTTGGTTTGGCTAAATTGCTGACAGATGGCGCGCGTCGCCGCCACACCATCCATGATGGGCATTCGCACATCGATTAACACCACATCGGGTTGTAAAGTTTCGACGCAAGCGATCGCTTGCTTTCCGTTTTCTGCTTCACCGACTACTTCCAAATCGGGTTTCGCTTCCAGAAGACTCCGCAAACCTTGGCGAATAATCATCTGGTCATCGACCAACAACAGGCGAATTTTAGCATCGGTCATAACGCCAACCTGGGTAATCCAATTGACACTGTAATGCGGCAGCCTTTTTCTGGTTCGCTCGTGAGGGAAAACTGTCCCCCTAGCGCCGCCGTGCGTTCCCGGATTCCCTGGAGTCCAAATCCGGTGGTATTTTGTTTGGGATCGAACCCTTGACCATTATCGACAATCTCGAGGTGAATCGCTTCCCGACTTTGTTGCAGGTGAAGGCTGACCTGGGTTGCTCCACTATGCTTGTATATATTGGTTAGCGACTCTTGGATAATCCGGTAAAGTGCCTGGGTGATTTCCGTTGGTAGGGGCGGGGAAAGTTCGAGGGTGCAGTTTGGTACAATCCCAGTGGTGGTTTGAAATTCGGCGACAATTTTAGCGATCGCGGCTTCTAGGGATTGCCCTTGTAACGGATCGGATCGCAGGGTAGAAATCGAACGCCGCACTTCTTGCAACGCTTTGGCACCTAACTGTTTTGCCTCCCGTAAAAAAGACTCGCTTTTCTCGGCATCGGGCGGTAAAAATAGCAAGGCATTTTCTAACTGAATACTTTGAGCCGTCAAAGCATGTCCGAGCGAATCGTGAATTTCGCGGGCAATGCGATTTCTTTCTTGTAGCATTGCCTGGTCTTCAATTCGTAAAGCATATTGACGCAGTTGGTTATTAGCCAGCAACAATTTTTCTCGACTCTGACGTTCTGCGAGTAAAGCATTGACCAATAACAAAATAAACAGCAGCGTCAGTCCAAACGTGACAGCCGTATTGAGCTTGAGCGTGAGAATCGTGCTGGTAATCGACTCTGGTATGGGTTCGGATCTCGGCGGTCGTGGGGGACGCCCGCCCAAAAACTGCATCAGCAAAAAGGCAATAAACACCAGTCCTGCTACGGTTAAGCGACCGACTTGCCCAAACAGCAGACAACTGCGGATCGCAACGATCAGACCGAGCAGCGGGAAAAATCCACGTCGGCTGTGCAGGAGAAAGGTCAAAAACAGCAATCCCAATTCCAAGCCGGTATAAAGCACTTTGTGATGGATTTTTCCTGTAGGAAGCCTCAGTCCCATCAGACCGAACACCATCACCGTCAGAATCGATAACAATTTAGTCGTTACATTAATCTCATGCGGGGTAGGTCGAATCTCTCCCAACAGCGTTATCCCCAGCAGAATCCATTCCAGATATAGAATCAGGCGGAAGGAATGGTTAGGAAAGACCGAACGCAGTTGCATAACGGGGAGGGGAAGCGAGAAAGATCGAGTTCTTTTTAGTGTATTTCAAACTCGATGGTTGTTTGGAGAGTCTAACTTCCTAGATTTGAACTGCGGACTGTGCGACCAAACTCCCAATCAAATCGGGACTTTAGTCCTATGGCAAGTTGGGAAGTTCGATCGATCTCGAAGACTGCGGCTCGTTTGTAAGATTTGAACATCGCACCAGGCAATCCTTCGATTTCTCACTCTCTCAAGATGGGTATGACATCTACTTTTGCTCAAATTCTAAGCAACCAGACATTGAAAAGCAAACAGTCACCACCGCTGGCTACGACTGTTTCTTTGCGTCAGGTCTTTGAGTTGCTTAATTGTACGGTCAAACAACAGCCCAGGGTTTGAGATCAAGACACTCAAATTCTACCGAATCCCTGATGGGAATCGACTCTTGCGTAAGTATCATTGCAGGAGGGGCGATCGCTTTTGCACTAGCGTTACTGCTCGCGATCGCAACCAAAATCGCTTTCCCCATTTGGCAAGGTTTCTCGTCCAGCTTCATACCTTGGAAACCTATCGCTGGCGTTGGGTTGTTGGGCTTGCTGACGGGCTTGTCTATGACCAGTTTATTTCGGCGAGCATTGCGGTACGATGGGCAGCGAGAGACATTGATGGGGAGTCAACATCCAAAATACTGATGAAGCGATACCCACGTTTTTATCTTGCGATCGCCAGTCTCATTCTAGTAGCCTGTACGCGATCGCATCCTCCACAGCAGCCTACTCCTCAACTCAAGGTTGTTACCCTCAACGATACCTTTAAAACAGCGATCCGTCAGACGGTTTATGTTCCGGTTTATTCCCATATTTATTCTGAGGATCGAACTCAGAAAATAGACTTAGCCGTCACCCTGAGTATCCGCAATACCGATCTGACCCACCCCATCATTATTGTGGCGGTAAACTATTACAATACCAGCGGCGCACTCGTTCGCAAGTATTTAGAGCAGCCTGTGGAACTCGGCGCTCTGGTTTCAACAGATTTTGTCGTGGATCGAGATGACACCAGCGGCGGAGTTGGAGCAAATTTTATTGTCGAGTGGGTGGCTCAAAAGCAAGTGTCTGACCCCGCGATTGAATCAATCATGATTAATACCAGAGGCAATCAGGGACTTTCTTTTGTCAGTCAAGGTCGAGTCATCAAAAGTCGGGGGTTGAATCGAAACATTACTCGTCAATCGCCAAATTCAGCCACCGAGCAACAGTTGCCAAAGAAAATCCCTGAATCAGTACCGAGGTGACGACAACGAAACTCACCACGGTAAAAATTTCCCCGGCTTGAGTCATACCAACCGCCAGGGGAAATGTTGCCAGCACAATCGGCACCGCACCTCGCAATCCCACCCAAGCCACGAACAGTTTTTCTCGAAACGGCATCTTCGTCCATGCCAGACTGACGAAAACACTAATCGGACGCGCCACAAAGATTAAAAATAAAGCGATCGCAAAGGCAACGCTGGCAATCGAAAAAAGTTCGGCTTGATATGGCACTGACAGCATTCCCAAAGTCAAAAACATGATGATTTGCATTAACCAGGCAATGCCGTCATGAAACGCCACGATCGTGTCTTGATAGACAAATGGTCGATTCCCCTTCACCACCCCCGCAATGTAGACCGCGAGAAAGCCATTGCCACCCAGCAAGGTTGTGACGCTATAGGTCAGCAAGACCAGTGCAATTGTGGCAACTGGATATAATCCTTGAGCGCTGAGATTGAGGCGATTGATTGCCCAGACGAGGAACAATCCTGCCCCATAGCCCACAGCAGCACCCACAACTAATTGCATCACCAGGGAAATTCCAACCGTTACCAAAGATGTGTCAGTGCCAACGAGAAAATTAATCAACGTTGTTGTTAATAAAACCGCCATCGGATCGTTGCTTCCTGACTCTAGTTCTAGCAGCGGCTTTAAGTTTCCTTTCAGACCGAGATGGCTCGATCTCAGCACTGAAAATACCGCAGCCGCATCCGTGGAAGAGACGATCGCACCTAATAAAAGTCCTTGTGAAAATGAAATTCCATGCACTCCGATCATAAAGGAGCTAAACGATCCGAGTATGAACCAGGCAAAGGTTCCCAGAATCAACATGGTGATGAATACGCCAATCGTCGAGAGGCTCAACCCTTTTCCTAAAACGGGTTTGATCGCAGTCCACTCGGTGTCTAATCCACCGGCGAAGAGGATGAAGATCAGCGCCGCGTCACCAATGAATTTAGCGATCGCAGGATTTTCCAGTGAAATTCCCCCGACGGTTCCCACCACCCACCCAATAATCAGAAAAAATAACAGCGCCGGAATTCCGATCTGGTTCGAGATTTTACTGGCGAGAATGCTTGCCAGTAACAATCCGGCTACAATCAGTCCCACAACTTCAAGGCGTGGCATGGGTTATCGCACGCAATCAACTGACTTCTATCCTATGCGCGATCGCCCTATGCCGTTGGCTCAGAATCCTAGTTCTGAATTAGGACTTTGGTACTAGATCAAATTGGGAACTTCGATCCATGTGGAAGACCAATGCGAGTTTTTAGGATAGAAATGCGATCGCGCAATAGGCCGATTCTCGCATCTATCTAAATACTATGAAGCAAATCTCTCGCCTCAAACTATTGCTGCTGCTGGCTGGCACGCTTTCTTTAACGCTTTCTGCGCCAATGATGACCGCCGCTCAAGCTCAAACTAATCCACCGACTGCACCGCCACCAAGGCAGCACAATTGGCTCAACTTAACTCCAGAGCAGCAGGCAAAAATGCAGCAGATTAGGCAAGCAGAGCGAGAGCAAATGAACAACATCCTGACCGCTGAACAAAGAGCTACCCTACAAACTGCAAGACAAAATCGCCAAAATCCCCGAAATGTGTTTGAATCGCTCAATCTCACCGACGAGCAAAAAACCAGAATCGAACAAGTGCGTCGTCGCTCCAGAGAGCAAATCGATGCCATCCTAACTCCAGAGCAACGTCAGCAGATGCAGCAACGCCGTCCACCCCGCCCCGCAGGGAGTCAATCTTCGCAGTAGAACCCTATCGAGATGCGATCGCTCATCGCATTGCTGGGCGGACAAGATGTCCACCCCACAAGATTTACAACAATTGATCGAGAGATTATCTATGAATCGGCTTTTTCGCAAATATCATCGCTGGCTAGCGATCGCTTTTGCTCTACCCCTATTGCTCACAATCGTCACCGGAATCGCTTTCCCGATCGCGAAATCCCTGCATCAGCGGGAATTGGCAAGATTTCTCGTCCAGCTTCATACCTTGGAAACCTTCGGACTTGAGGAAGTTTTTCCGATTATCAATGGGATTGGGTTATTGGGCTTGCTCGTCACGGGCTTGTAAACGTCGCGTTCTGTCGTGATATCGCGTTTGGTTGTATCGGTATCTAGGGGGGGCGGGTTTAACGAAATTGATTGGCAAAACTCGCCCCTACACAATCAAAAACACTTGCACTACCTTTGTTACCGGAGGTTTTAGATGACTACTAAGTTTCAGCCGTTGCATCCAAATCCGTGGTATCAATCTCTCCAAAAACAGCTTCAATCGCGTTGGCTGATTGCATTGCTGTTACTCGGAGGAATTGCAGGCGGCGGATTTACTCTCTACCGCAGGCTTGCTTTCTCTCAAACCACCCAAAGTCAAATCCTCACGGCTTCGATTGAACAAAAAACTTTGCCGATTACCTTTTCTGCCAATGGCACGGTGAAACCAGAGCGGACGATCAATGTCAGTCCGAAGACTTCTGGGGTACTCAAGGAACTGTTCGTCAAAGAGGGCGATCGCGTCTCTGCCGGACAAATCCTTGCTCGCATGGATAACTCCAATCTCTCCGGACAACTGATTCAAGCACAAGCCCAACTAACCGCCGC
>DNGJ01000135.1:28628-37428 GCA_003486305.1 Cyanobacteria bacterium UBA11371 | reverse complement strand
AGAAACTTTGCGTAAGTCCTGTTATTTTCATAGACCGCGAAGGCGGTCTTTGTTTGTGTAGTCCCACCCTTCAGGGTGAGGGATAAAGGGGACAATGGAAGCGGATTTGGGTTTCGTTACTAAGAGAATTAATTGGGATTTTCCCTTGTAGGATTCGGTTGAAAAATTCTAGATTTTGCTGCTTCCCCCTTGCTAGGAGAAACAATTGGCATAGATAGATCGATAACCGATATTTGATCGAGCTGAAACGTAATTGGCACTTGAGGAATATTCATATTTGCCGCCTCAGCCATCGGCGTCAAAAACCGAGCCACCTCAACTTGTTCCTGTAATTGATTAGTAGAAGAAACTAAATCGCTCAATCCATTAACAAGATTGCGAAGCTTATTCCGGAAAGCCGGATCTCCCGTCAAATCATCCAAATCAGAAGTAATTTTTTGGGCATTTTGAAACGTTACTCTTGCCGAATCTAAAGTTTGTTGCAACACCAACAAAGTGAACGGATTATTCAGCGCCCCCGTCACGTCGCGTAAATTCGCTGAAGTTTGAGCCGCATTAGCAGATAAAGTTTCTAAATTATTGATTAATTCTCCTTGGGCAATGCGATTAATAGCCGGATTCAAATTACTAACTACCGTGCGAAGTTCAGCACTTGTTTTGCTCAAATTATCTAAAGTAGCAACAATAGAAGCTTGATTATTTGTGACTAAATTATTGATATTTGTCGCTAAACTCCCGACTTGCCCAGCCGTGGCGCCCAATTGATCCGCAGTCGCACCAAATCGATCTGCAGCAACACCAACTCGCTGCACAGTGCGATCGGCATTGTTACCAACTCGCTCGAAAGTTGTCCCCACTCGATTCACAGTGCGATCCACATTGTTACCAACTCGCTCGACAGTTGTACCGACTCGATTCACAGTGCGATCGGCATTATTACCAACTCGCTCGACAGTTGTCCCCACTCGATCGAGCGTCCGATTTGCATTAGTACTAATCCCATCTATATCGCGAGAAAGTTGATTAGCAGTGCGATTTGCAGTAGCAGTAAGCAGATCGATATTGCGGTTAAATCGATCGGCAGTGCGATTCGCAGTTGCACTAATTTGATTGGCAGTGAGGGTAAATTGATCGGCAGTGCGATTCGCAGTTGCACTAATTTGATTAGCAGTAATCGCAAATTGGTCAACAGTTCGATTTAATTTATCGGCAGTTGGGCCAAATTTTTCCGCCGTTCGACCAACTGTATTGGCAGCAGCAGATACGCTGGCAAGTTGTTGCTTTGCCGTTACCGTAAAACTGGAAAGATCGCGAGACAGTTGAGAAACTGACTGCGCCGCCATCGCTGTATTTTGAATTGCGGAATTGATGTTGGCATAAAACTTTTCATCGGTGTAGAGGCGAAGGAATTCATCGAGGCTAAAGCCAACTTGCCCTTTGATGCTGTCGTTATTACAAATAATCAAATTGCGGTCTTTGCAATTAGGATCTAAAGGGTTTACGCCTTGAATGCTAGCAGATACGGTTTCTATGGGAACAATATCAATCGCGTTTTGACCAATGAAACCAGATTGATTGACTTCAACTCTAACATTGCGCGGAATAACAAGATCGGGTTCTGTAATTTTAATCTCGACGTTCACTTTATCGGTTCCGGGTTTAATCGCCATTACTTGACCAACTTTAACACCGCGATACCTTACTGGCGTGCCAATTTGCATTCCCGCTGCATTATCGAATTCAACGATCGCTTGGTAACCGCGATCGCCAAAATAAGCTTGTCGCAGCCATACACTCATCGCCACAAACAAACCAATTCCCAACAGGAAGAACAACCCAACCGAACCTTCTCTAACCGTGCGCGATCGCATACTTCCTCCTTTAATTTCAGATTTTAGATTTCAGATTTCAGATTTAATCTTATCCGGATCTCTTCCTTTCTCTTTCCTCTGCTTTCTCTGCGCCTGGAGTGGTTCGTTAAATAAATATTCTTTCAGCGAGAAACGAGCAATCTAAAATCTAACCAATTGCTTGAATTGGTCCTTCTACACTACCGCTAAAGAATTGCCTAACCAAAGGATTATCTGTTGCATCAATATCGCTAACGCTACCTTGCCACTGAATTTTACCTTTGTAGAGAAACACAATGCGATCGCTCGTGCGGCGGATAGTGCTGTCTTGGTGAGTGACGATCGCATAGGTGCTGCACACCCCTGCGGCACGCTGTAACTGGCGGATTAAATCCTCAATCACCGTAGATGCAACCGGGTCTAATCCCGCCGTAGGTTCATCATATAACAAAACTTCTGGATTATCTTTAGGATTATCCGGATTGGACATAATCGCACGAGCAAAACTAACTCGCTTTCGCATCCCGCCAGATAATTCAGATGGGTAGCGCGAGTTTATTCCTGGTAACCCTACCATCTCGAGCTTTTCGTTCACCAATTCCCGAATTTTTTTCTGAGGCAATTTTGAGTGTTGATATAGCAAAAAGCCGACATTTTCCTCCACCGTCAGCGAGTCAAATAACGCCGCCTGCTGAAACACCATCCCAATTCCAATCGGATCGGTTTTATCTTCAACCAACCCCAACCTTTGCTCTCCTTTGATATAAATCTCCCCCGCATCCGGTGCTAACAACCCGGCAATAATTCGCAAAATTGTTGATTTACCCGTCCCAGAAGGCCCTATAATTCCTAAAGCCTCCCCTCGCGAGATCGTGAGGTCAACGTTATCTAAAATGATATTGTTACCAAAGGATTTAGTTATTCCTTTTAGTTCAATCAGCGGTTCAGCCATAGTTGACAGTTGACAGTTGACAGTTGACAGTTGACAGTTGACAGTTACCCAAAGAAACCCGGTTTCTAATATAGGATTGTGAGCGAGCAAAATTAATTTTTACTTTCGACTTAAAAATTTTACATTTGATAGTTGACAGTTTACAATTACCTCTCCTTAAAAGCAAACTGCCCATGAATCCAATTAGCAATTAGCAATTAGCAATTAGCAACTTGAGTTAATAGCAAGACAACGCGGCTTTAATTATACAATTTTAAAGATGAACAGCCATCTTAGATCGCATCACTTATCAGCTATTTTAACGACTTCATCATCGGTGTATGACTGGAGTGAAGCTGATTTTGTTAGCGTTTTAAAATCAGCAGCATTGACAGCAAAACTCACCCCGGTGGCAGAGGTTGCAGTTACCTTTCAACCCCAAGGAGTTTCGGCAGTTCTTTTACTTAAAGAATCTCACGTAGCTTTGCACTTTTGGCCTGAAAAAAGAAAAGTATCTGTTGATATTCATGTCTGTGACTATCACCAAGATAATCGAGACAAGGCTAAAACTTTAGCCGATATACTGACGCTAAAGCTGAGCGAAAATAGTCAAAAAGAATCTTGGAAATATCTAGAGATCGTTGGCTAAAATTCAAACAGCCCAAGCGATTAAAAATGAAGCGGCAATATAAGCAAAAGCTTCAATTAAACCCGCCCCTAAATTTGGCACTTCTTGATGCACGATTTCGTCGGTAATTTTTACTCCTGGCACTAAGATTAAATCGGCTAGCCAGCGAATGATGGCGAGGGATGCTAAACAAATTAGTAGGGTTAATCCATACTGGATAAAACTGATAAACCAGTTTTGAAACTCTGGAGTAAAGGCGACGCGCACGATATTACCTGTAGCAATTAATAATCCCGCCAGCGCGACTCCAGCGGCTGGATTGTTGCGCTTTTCAATTTCGTTGAAAACATTGTAAGCAGTGAAGCGGGGGTAGAGCAAACTGGCTAAAACTAACACTCCCAATCCAATTAGCCAGCATACCAATCCTACCAGCCAACTGCCGCTTTCTCCTGCGAGGGCGGCGTTGATAATTAATCCGTTGGCGATGTGATTTCCAGCTTCGACACTTGCTGCGCCTGCGTTTCTTTCTTGAATTACTTCGCGGGCGGTATCGCAGCGGCGTAAAATTAAGCGATCGCCTACCCACGCCCCTGCTAGCATAAAGATAATTACCATTGCGCCATAACTTGCCAATTCGAGTAATTTCTCTTGCCAAGTACTCGCAGATTTATCTAAAATCCCGCCCAAAGCGATAACAATTCCCAGATAATAACCCACGAGGGCAATAGCTACGGCTGCATTATCTTTGACAAACAATTCCAGATTTAATTGAATTCTGCGAAATAACTTTTGGTAAGCTAGCTGCCCTAGCCAGAACAATCCGAAGCCAACAAACACTTCCAAAAGGATTATACCAAATTGAGCGATCGCATTTAACACTACTGCCATTATTCTTCTCCCCCGATGTTTCTGATTAAACCAATAATAGTATCTGCCAGCATGTCGTAAAAAAAGTAATCTTGCGCGCCGATAGTTGTCACAGCTACTCCCCCAAACTGGCTTTTAAACTGGGAAAATTTAGCATAACCGTGATTGGAATTGCGAGTAAAACCATAAAAATCGTAAACTTTACAACCTCGCATTTTTGCCCTTTGCATCGCTGCCCAATGTAAGGCGTAGGGTGCCATTACTTCTGCACGTTCAAAGCTGCGCCCGCCGTAAAGATAAGTCGCCCTCTCGCCCCAATAAACGATTAAAATTGCTGCTAAAACTTCCCCTTTCCATTTAGCCAAGCCAATCTCTGCCACATTCGCATTAAACAGCGTTTGGCATAAGTTAATAAAAAATCCATAAGGTTCGCCAAAAAACTGCTGCCGTTTTACCGTTTCCCAAAATAGGTCATAAAATAAAGGAATTGCTTGCCCATCGCTAGTAAATTCTGTTTCCACGCCATAGCGCCAACTCAAACGCAAATTATAGCGCCCTTTTTGCTTCATATTAGCTAACATTTCCGCTGCTGTTGGGCGCAAATCTATTAGTAAAGTTTCTGATGGTAACAAATCGACGGGGGCGCGGACAAAGTTAGATAAGCAAGCGGGTTTTTGAGTCCATAACGGCTCGATGCGTAAAGCGATCGCCCCCATTTTTTTGGCTAAAATCTCCCCCTGCTGCACCAGCATCTCCATCCCGTTTTCCCAGGATATTTCTGTTAATATTGGCCCTCCAGGTGCTATAATTAAATTAGCCCTTCCCGGATGAGGATAAAAATAAAAAATACATCCACCCACTAACTTATTTTCGGCAAATAAACCATAGCGAAAAGTTTTATAGCCTTCCAATTCTTTAAAATCTGCCCAAGCCCAAGACTGCATAAAGCAGCCATTGGGATTTGATTTGACAAAAGCATCCCACACATCTTTATCGACAGGATTTAATAGCCGAATTTCCCACCCCTGACACCCCTGGCTCCCAGGCTCAGCCTGGGAGCCACTAGAGAGAGGCTCAGCCTCTCGTTCAAAGTGTAAAATATCAGCCTTCTCATTCATCATTTGAGCCAGACCAATTTACATAAGTTAGAGCTAAAATAACTAAAAGCGCTGCTCCCCATCCCATTAATTCTAACCCGGTTGATTGCGTCGACGTCAAAGGTGAAAAGTCAACGCTAGAGTCACTGTATCCGCTACTGCTACTGGAAGAACCCCCATAATACCCTTTAGCAAAAACTGCATCTGGAGCCAGCATATTTGACATTAATAGCGTCACCGACAGCATCATCAAAAACTTACTTGTTTCGGGCGATAAAGTTGGTAAAGCTTCACCAGATATAATTTTATCCGCTAAATTTTGCAACTCGCGCGCCATTTTAGGCGGTAATTCTTGGGCGCGGGCTAAGATACTATTCAACAAACGCGATAAGTCGATTTCCGCCAATAATTGCTTGAGATACGCTAGCAATTCTTTCCTCATTTGAGGCGTATGGTAGCGATGCTGGATGGGTAATAATTTATTCAGATCAAGCGATGGCGATGATTGTTCTATCCAAGCTTTAGCGGCGGATTCTAATTGCAGCCAATCTCGCTTACCAACAATCCCATTTCCTGATTCTTGAATATCGAGAAAATCGACTGGATTATCTAACGAAGGGGGAGTTTGTTCGCTGTAATTGAGTAAATAATAAAACAGTTGGGGGCATTTTAAGGTGTGGATAGATACATGGTGGCGAAGGTTAGCGATCGCACCTTCAAAAACAAACGCAGATAACAAGCGATCGCCTGTCATAACCTGTAAATTATCTGGCAGATTTATCGCTGCCAACTCGCTTCTTTGAATCAACGTTTGCGAAGCCAAGAAAAAGCCCCAATTTCCATAACCGTGACGGCGAAAAGAAGGAATTTCCAATTGTAAAGGTTTAGTATTTAACCCAGAAGCTAACAGCGTTTGATATAAACACCAAAAACCCATCGATCGATTTGAGGGTGAAACTCCATTACTGCTAAAAATTCCGCCGTATTCGAGGGATAAATTTACCTTTTGAAACCACTCTTGACTGTAAATTTTGGTATCTTCAGAACCAGTGGGATAGGTAAAATCACCGATAATTGCATGATAGGAACTTGCGGGAACCTCGTCAATAAATTCAAACGCATCTCGGACGTGGATCGTGATGCGATCGCTTGCTAAACTCGCGTGATTATACTCTTTAAATACCGTCCTTCCCAACTCCAAAACTCCATCGCTGTAATCCACCAAATCGATCTGGCTAACTTGAGGAAATCGCAGCACCTCTCTGGCTGCCAATCCATCCCCACCCCCGCAAATCAAAACTCGCAAATCCGTATCCGGAAATCGCCTCAAAGCTAAACTAAGCGCCGGAATTACTAGATACTCGTGATAAATCGCTTCATCGGCACTATCAAACTGTAAATCGCCGTTGATATAAAAAGCAATCCCTTCTTCGCGACGTTCAACAAATAATGAATTCATGTTAAATTAGCCATAAATAAACATCGAACACCCCACAACTAGCAGCATTATTCCGGCCGCACCTAACACCGCCCTTGTCCATTGAAGCGCTACCTTATTTATTGAATCTTTAACAATAGCGAATTCCCCAGGCTTGACAATTTGACTTACATATACATGCAACTCACCATTAGGCCATGCTTCCAAAGCTAAGTTTTTATTATGCGCTTTATCCCAATAATCCCAGGTGATGCGAGGAATTTCATTACTACCTTCATCGTAACTGCCCTCAGTTTTCGACTCAAAATAATAGCTTTTCCCAAACATTTTTAACTCAGGATAAGGAACTTCTCGATTTTGCATCGCCTGGGGTAAACGACTGACTAAGTTATCATAAGAATTGGGCTGGTATATCTTGGGACTGCCGATTTCCTCAGCTAAGTACCAATTTACCAGCGAGTCTCTATTTTGCGGATCGACTTCCCGTAGTAAATAAAAGGGTTTGTCGGTTTGTCCTTTTCCTTTTAACATCCACTCTTCGGTTTTATAGCCATAGGAGTCATCGTAGGTATTGTAGTCTGCAATCCGCCATTCGATGCCGCGATAATTTATGCGATCGCCCCGACGTAAACCCCTAACTCGAATATCTGACATAAAACTTAATCTATCCGATTAAAATGTAGACAACAGCGATAATTCTAATACAATATTCTAGCTCCTAGTTTCTCCAACCGAAACGACTTTGAAGTAATGTTAAACGTAGAACAATTGATTGCACAAATCCAACAGGAAGCCGAAAGCGCTACCTTTCCCATCGATGAACCAGTTTATCAAGCGGCGGGTTTAAGTCCAACCCAGCCAATTCTTTATGCAGGCAATTTGAACAGCAATTTATGCATTTTTGCGCGGGATTTGGGCAAAGATGAAGTCCACGCGCGTCAACCGCTTTACGGCGCTGCTGGTAAGCTAGTTCGCCAGGGTTTGTATCGCGCCATATATGGTCAAGAACCGGATCGGGATACAGATTTACAAATTGTATGCGATCGCGTCCTCCTGACTAACACCGTACCTTACAAACCAACTGGTAACAAAGCATACTCAGAAGCAGTCAAAAAGCGATTTCGTCCTTTTATAGAGCAATTGCTAGTACTTTACTGGCAAGGAGATCAAATTATTACGCTAGGGAATGAAGCCTTTAATTGGTTTGCGCCTTATGGGGAGAAAGGAGCATTGAAAGAGTTTTTTGAACAGAGCGATCGCTACACTAAAACCATTCAAGTCACGCTGCAAGCAAAGGATGACCAAGGAAACCAGCATCAACGTTTAGTAACCCTAATGCCACTACCTCATCCTTCCCCACTAAATCAAAAATATTACGCCCAATTTCCCCAATTGCTGCAACAGCGTTTGGCGGAAATACAGCTGATTTGAACCAAAGCCTTAAGCCTTCGTTTGTGTAGCGGCACCCTTAAGGGTGCCGCTACACAAACGAAGGTATACCTGATGTGCCTGCTTTCCCCTATGTTTGAAGCTATTTAAGCCATCTACATCTATCCTAAGTAGAGTTTGTTTTTCGTTGCTCCCCAATCGATTCTCTACCCTTTTACAGGCGTAAAAACTTAAAGGTTATTTCACCATGAAACTGTTAGTTTAGATACATTCGGATCGCTATGACAGTTACCAATGTGAGTGCCTACGACCAAGGTAAAGAAGCTTTGGAAGGTTTAACAACAGACGATCAACTCGGCTTGCTGTGGTTTGTTTACACCAAGCTGGGAAAATCGATTACACCAGCCGCTCCAGGCGCTTCTGGCTCTGAAATTGCTCAAGGATTGTTCAATCAAGTAAAAGAACTGCCCCACGAGCAACAACTGCAAGTGATGCGAGAAATTGTTGAAAAAGCGAATACACAATTGAGTCGTCAATACGGTTCTTTAAGTCCTGAAACAAAGCTGGCTTTTTGGTACTTTTTAGCCCAAGGAATGGAAA
>DNGJ01000135.1:27988-28373 GCA_003486305.1 Cyanobacteria bacterium UBA11371 | reverse complement strand
CCCCAAGCTGGAACAGTTTTGTTAGGACGAATCGAGAATATGGATTTTCAACAGCAAATTGATTTCCTGCGGGGTGCCGTATTGGTAATGGGTGCTGAAGCCGCTCCCGGCGCTGAAATCTAATCATAATCTGCTAATTGCTAACAGCTAATAGCTAAATGGATTGATTATAAATTAGCCATTATCAATTAGCAATTAGCAGGTAAAACCCTGAATATAGAACAATCGTTGCCGTTATGAGCAAAGGCATAAAGGCTCGTGTTAGGCCACTTGTGCATCAGTTAAATCGTTATTTTTGGCTACATTACAGCGGATTGCAAGCTCGTCTAGGGAAAGCGTTATCGCTTCAACAGCAGTGTGCGGGCACCCTTAAGGGTGCGCGCTT
>DNGJ01000135.1:0-27770 GCA_003486305.1 Cyanobacteria bacterium UBA11371 | reverse complement strand
TAAGGGTGCGCGCTTGACAAACCTTCGGTGTACCTCATAGGACTGCAATCCGCTATATGTACGTCACTATGTACTACTTGCAAAGACAATCTCAAACGCATATCTGTATGTATATTTTCGCCGGTTTCCTAAAAAGTATAACTGCTCGCTAAACGGTTTCTGGCAAGTACTACACTTAAATTGTCTCCGATTTACTTTTAGCCATACAGTCCGGTTACTGATTGGTAAGTCTCCCACTAATAACCAATGATTTTGATGTAGATGACTACTGATATTTTCACACCTCCGCCAGACTGCTTTTGCCGCATATACTTCCACCTATAAAAATAATTCTGTCTCGGTTTGACGAAAATCTTCTACCATTACTCCTGGCAGGTTTAGTAGTTCAGTTAGTAGTAAGTTCATATCGGTGATTTTGTATCTTGCTATACATTAGCATACCAGAGGTTAAAGAACCCGCTAGGGTATTTAGCCGCATTGAGGTTAAGCGATCGCGTCCCAAGAACTTTATCGGTCAACTTTTGGGTGATATCCTTGACGCAGAAAAATTTTCAGCTCGCCCGATTAAGCTGGTACGCACTCGCGTTGCGGCGCGGGCAGCACGTCTATTGTTTAAATACCTGGTTTTAGCCTGAAAAACCGACTAGAGTGCAAAAGTAGAGAGCGATATGCCTGGAGGCACGAATCCGCGCATCCGCGCCGCGCCAGCGAACGCGATCGCATCGAAGCTTTTCCCGGTATAAAAGAATTAAGCTGGGTTAGCGCTACTCGCGCGGTGTGCCCATCTCAAGCAAGCGCATCTCAATATTTCACACAATCATCAGGAAAACATCCAAGCGCGGCGCATCCCACCGGGCAACCCTCGATCCACATCCATCAACGGTAAGTTAGAAATTGAGATAGCCTGACAATAAGAGAGCGATCGCGCCTGGAGGGAAGCACCAGCATCCCACCCTCTTGACAAGTTGCACAAATTCTCTAAATTAGACAAGCTAGCTTAACTGCTATTGTTGAAGTTCCCATGTCAACCCTCGTCATCGTCGAATCACCCACCAAAGCGCGCACCATCCGCAACTACCTGCCCTCCGACTACCGGGTAGAAGCGTCGATGGGACACGTGCGCGACCTCCCCTCATCCGCAGACGAAATTCCAAGAGAAGTTAAAGGGACAAAATGGGCGCAGTTCGGTGTCAATGTAGAGGCTGACTTTGAACCGCTGTACATCATCCCCAAAGAAAAAGAGAAAACCGTCAAGCAGCTAAAAGACGCCCTCAAAGAAGCTGACGAACTCGTACTGGCGACGGACGAAGACCGGGAAGGGGAAAGCATTAGTTGGCATTTATTGCAAGTGCTAAAACCGAAAGTGCCGATCAAGCGGATGGTATTTCACGAAATCACCAAAGAAGCTATCCGCGACGCCCTGAAACACTGCCGCACCATCGACGAACAGGTAGTCCGCGCCCAAGAAACGCGGCGGATTTTGGATCGGTTGGTAGGTTATACCCTTTCGCCGCTGTTGTGGAAGAAAATAGCCAGAGGTTTATCCGCAGGGCGGGTGCAGTCAGTAGCAGTACGGTTGTTGGTGAATCGAGAACGTCAGCGTCTCGCCTTCCGTCAGGGAACTTACTGGGATTTAAAGGCAACTCTAGAGAAAGATAAAAACCCATTTGAAGCGCGGTTAATGACCCTGAGAGGCATTAAAGTCGCCACGGGGAGCGATTTTGACGAATCTACGGGACAGATTGCCGCCGGACGCAACGTAGTTTTACTTTCTGAAACCGATGCATTAGCATTACAGGAACGGCTGACGGGTAAAACTTGGACGGTGGCGAATATTGAAGAAAGACCGATTACGCGCAAACCTGCCCCGCCGTTTACCACCTCGACGCTGCAACAAGAAGCGAACCGGAAATTAGGCTTATCGGCAAAGGATACGATGCGAACCGCGCAAAGTTTGTACGAGCAGGGGTATATTACCTACATGCGTACAGACTCGGTGCATTTATCGGAACAAGCGATCGCTGCCGCCCGTTCCTGCGTCGAGCAAATGTACGGCAAAGAATACCTCAGCCCTAAAGCGCGCCAGTACAGCACCAAAAGCAAAGGCGCCCAAGAAGCCCACGAAGCGATTCGCCCCGCCGGTAGCAGCTTCCGCACCCCCCAAGAAACCGGACTCAAAGACAGAGAATTCCGGCTTTATGACTTAATTTGGAAGCGCACCGTCGCTACCCAAATGGCAGACTCGCGCCAAACCCTGATTAGCGTCGAATTGCAAGTCGAAGATGCCGGTTTCCGTTCCAGCGGTAAGCGGATCAACTTCGCTGGATTTCTGCGTGCCTACGTCGAAGGTTCCGACGATCCCAACGCTGCGATCGAAGACCAAGAAGTAATTCTACCCCCGTTAAAAGTCGGCGACCATCCCAACTGTACCGAACTCGAAGCCATCGGTCACGAAACCCAACCCCCCGCCCGCTACACCGAAGCATCCCTAGTCAAAACCTTAGAAAGCGAAGGCATCGGGCGTCCCAGTACCTACGCCAGCATCATCAGCACCATCGTTGACCGGGGTTACGCCCAAATGAACGGTAACGCCCTGGTGCCCACCTTTACCGCCTTCGCCGTCACAGGATTGCTGGAAAAATACTTTCCCGACTTGGTAGACACTGGGTTTACTTCCCGCATGGAACAAACCCTAGACGACATTGCCACAGGCGGAGTTGATTGGCTGCCTTACTTGCGGAAATTTTATCAAGGCGAGGAAGGTTTAGAAACCCAGGTGAAGGTACAAGAAAGCCAAATTGATGCCACCGAAGCCAGGACGATCGCACTCGAAGGTATAGATGCCAAAATCCGCATCGGTAAATTTGGCCCCTACGTCGAAGCCGAAAACGGCGACGGCGTCGTCACCGCCTCGATTCCCAAGGATTTAACCCCCGCGGATATCAACCCCGAACAAGTAGAAACCATCCTGCGGCAGAAAACCGAAGGCCCCGAAAAGCTAGGAATCCACCCGGAAACCGAGGAACCGATTTACATCCTGCTGGGCAGTTACGGTCACTACATCCAACTGGGTGACGCCCAAGAAGGCAGCAAGAAAAAACCCAAGCGCGCCGGAATTCCCAAAAATACCAAAGTCGAGGATGTCACGCTAGAGATGGCGCTAGGACTGCTGGCTTTACCTCGCACCCTGGGCGTCCACCCAGACACCGGAGGCAAAATTCAAGCCGCACTCGGCCCTTACGGCCCCTACGTCGTCCACGACCAAGGCAAGGAAGGCGGGAAAGATTATCGCTCGCTCAAATCTACCGATAATGTCTTGACAATTACGCTAGAACGTGCATTAGAGTTGCTTTCGCAGCCGAAAGCCGGACGGGGCGGCAGTCGCAGCAAGACCAAGGAAGCATTGCGCGAACTGGGCAATCACCCAGAAGATGGAGAGCCAATCAATATTTACAATGGCCCCTATGGCCCTTATATCAAGCACGGCAAAACCAATGCTTCCATCCCAGAAGGCGAGTCGGTCGAAGCGGTGACGCTGGAGAAAGCACTGGAACTTCTAGCTGCTAAGGCATCTACGGCGAAGTCTACCAAATCTAGTACCAAGTCGAGTAAATCAACGACCACCAAAAAATCAACTACATCGAAAGCCAAGACGACTAAAACTGCTGCGAGTAAAACCACAACCAAAACTACTGCTACCAAGAAAAAAACATCATAGGTAATGGGTAATTGGTAATTGGTAATTGGTAATGGTTCGCTGTTGATTGTTGAATTTTGGCAATCAACAGCGAATTTATTTTTTAAATATGGTAGGAGGTAAAAGTGCTATGACTGCTTACACCATTAACTTTGATCCTGTTTGTAAAATGACTGACGAGCAATTTTATCAGCTTTGTCGGAAAAATCCAGATATTAAATTTGAACGCAATGCTAAAGGGGAAATTATTATCATGTCACCCACAGGGGGAGAAACAGGAAATCAAAATATTGAAACAGCAGGAGATTTTGTAATTTGGAATCGCCAGGAGAAGCTGGGTAAATTATTTGATTCTTCTACCTGTTTTAAACTTCCTAATGGAGCAAATCGTTCTCCCGATGTTTCCTGGATTAAACAGGAACGATGGGATGCTCTAACTATCGAAGAGAAAAGGAAATTTCCCCCGATTGCCCCGGATTTTGTCTAGGAGTTAATGTCGCCAACTGATAGCTTGAAGGAAACACAAGCCAAAATGCAAGAGTACATGGAAAATGGGGTTAAATTAGGTTGGTTAATTGACCCCAAAACCCGCAGAGTTGAAATTTATCGCCAAGGACAACCTGTGGAAGTGTTGGCATCTCCAAATGAATTATCGGGAGAAGATGTTTTGCCGGGTTTTGTATTGAACATGCAGATTTTTTGGGCATAAATAATAAGGCGATCGCATCAATCCTGTGCAGCTAGTTGATGCGATCGCCCGAATCTAAATTCAATCAGTTAACACTGTTATCCTAAGCTTTCTGTTGCTGCTTGCGTTTTAGTTGAGTAGGGTGCGTTAAACGAGAGTACCGCACCATCCCCCCTAAATTTTTACTTGTTTTTGCCGAGGCAGAAAGCCAAGACTAGCCAAACCTATACCAATCAAAGCAGCGGTACTGCTAGGTTCGGGAACCCTGGCGTTTCCACCGCCACCATTTCCGCCACCGCCATTTCCGCCGCCACCATTTCCACCGCCACCATTAACACCACCCGCAGTAACCGGAATTTGAAACGCGAAACTTTGTTGATTAAACCCAGCCAAATTAAACTTATTGTTGTAAAGTTCAAAAGCAGGATTCAAAAGATTGAACCGATCTTGAAACAACGGCCCAATCGACCGAGAACCGATAAAAGGAATACTCAATCCAAATTTACCAGCCAACACCTCTATCCCCACATTAAGACCTAAACTGGTGGTATTGCTGAACAGAGCATTTAAATTAACCAAAGCGTTGATATCGAGGGGGCCGCTAACATTATTCGGCACCGTTATAGTAATATCATCGCCAACGTTGAAAGAAACTATGCTGCCATCTTCTAAGGTGAGCAATGCAGGCAATGTACCCGTCAAAGAAAAGTTTTGTAGTAAAGCTAAACCCGCCGTTGCTGTCGCGTCTAATAAATTGTAATTGTAGCCAAGACTTCCAGCGATTCCCAAGTTGATCGAGCCACCCCCTTCTAGCGGTGGTAGTCCCAATAAACTTGTAGCAATTTGATCTAAATCGAGCGAACCCTTGATAAAAGTGTCTTGTCCTGATGATGTTAATTTGTTTAAACCTGACAGGGTTCCTACGGTGTTTACTTTTGGGAAACGAGCCGCAATACTGCCAAGGCTACCACCCGCTTGGAAGTTCAAGTTATCGCTGTTAAAACTCAACAAGTTTGTTGTTTTATCGATGTTAAAGCCAATATCAAATGCAGTTCCCGGTGAGACATCTAAACCAGCCGCGAGTTTGAAAATTAAATCTAGGTCATACGATCCTTTTGGACTGAAAGTGTTGAAAGTTGCGCCGTTACCAAACGAAAAACCCGATTTAAGAGTAACTGTTTCGCCTGCTTTGACTGGTTGGTCCGGTAAAGTTAAAAATAAGTCAACTGGAATAAAGGCGTCAACGGTGCCGCTATTTAAATTCAATTTGCTTTGAAGGCCGATTTGACCGCTTGTAGAAGCTGTAAATCCTGGAGTTCGGATAGCTGGCGTACAAACATCATCAAAGGGCCAAGGTAGACACTTCTTGCCAATAATAGTTATCGGGCTAATTCCACCGCTTTTGCTCCACGGCCCTACTCCGATAAACCTGTTATCAGATATGTTCAAGCCACTTCCAGTATCCCAAATGCTTTGGTTATTTGTGCTGAAATTCAGGCCCAAATTAATATTAGCTGCCTGTGCTGTGGCAGATAAACTAAACGCAGCCGTCGTAGCAATTACCGCCGAACTAATAGTTTGATGCAATTTCATTGCGGATCTTCCTTGGTTCAAACAGGTTAATTTGTAATTGAAGATTCTTTATCCCAGGCGGGGGAGGGTTTATTTGGCATCTCTGTTGGCGGCATAACTTATCTGTAAAACCCGCTCCTATATCCAAATCGAGCTACGAGATAAGTTGCCGTTTCAAAAACTACCCGCCACCTCAGTTTTTACTCTTTAAGGTGCGAGTTTTTTTCATTGAATCTTCATATTAATTTTGGCAGTGTATTAGGGGAGAGTGGTAGTGGATTTACGTAATCTTTATCGAAAATTTATAAATTAAAGATATTTAGACAGATTTTTACGAAAGTTTACCAAAAAATGAATGAAATTGGCGCAAAACTGCTTTTGTTTTTTATTGAAGCGGCTGCTTTTAAGTATTAACACGTAAAAGCGTGTCCAAAAATGTGAAGTTTTGATGAAGCGGTGGTATGCTCGAAAAAAAGCGGCGATCGCCCACACATAAGACGATCTACCGTGTAAATAACCTAATCGGACGTTAAGATTGCTGTTGCGGCTTAGACAATTCCAGGTGCGCCATGCGATCGCTCGAGCAATTGGGCATATCCCCCAGAGTTTTGTAGATTTATATCATTTTGGGGGCAAAAATAAACAAAAGCGATTGTCCCTATACCATCCCCACAACACTTCAAGCTTACAAACAACCGCGTGCGGGATTTTTCCCGCACGCGGTTTCAAATCGAAAGTGGCTGTTATCCTAAGCTTTCTGTTGCTGCTTGCGTTTCCGCACCGAATTGACACCAATCCCAGCAAACGCCAACAAGCCTAAAATTGACGTAGGTTCGGGTACGCTCTGTGAAGGTGTTTGAGAAACTGGGCGAACAACGTTGTGCAATCCCACGGCATAGGCAATATCCGCATCAAACCGACCTGATGAATATGCTCCTCCTCCTTGCTGCCCGGTTGTGGGTGCATATTGACCGCCTAAAAAACCCTGTCCATCCGCCCCGGTAACTCGATCTGTTGTAATCAGGTTGGCAATCTGAATCGCGTCAATGGCATCGCCTTCACCCAAACCAAAATCGCTTAAATCAAAAGCGGTGGCAAATAGGTCAGTTTCAGCATTGTAGCTACTGCTGAATCGATACAAAAAATTGCTGAAGTCGGTTTGACCTTGTCTGCGAACTGCTACAGCAAAAGCTTCTGGTGCGCCAGAATTGCCGCTTTCGTAAACTACCAAATCGTTTCCAGATCTATTGTTTAGTAAGGCTCCACCCCAGTCTAGCTGAACGATCGATCGCGCGGTGCCGGTGGAATTGCCCAGTTCTACTAATCTGTTCCCAGACACACCCATCGCACCAGCGACTGTATTAGCTGCATCTAGCGCCGATGGGGAAGAGATGATGCCGATGTTTTGACTGACGGGAACCTGGACTGCCGATGTCACGGCGTTGGCAGGGTTCCAGGTATAACCGCCCAAAGAAACGGCTGCGGCTGGTTGGGACAAAGCGGCTAAGGAAACAGCGCTTAAAGCGCCCAGCGTTAAGCTGAGCCGATTTTGGCTGTTTTTGGTGGTAGATGTTTTCATAAAGCTTGTAGCTTCCAATAGGTAACGGTGATGAGACAACTCCAGGTGCGTCATGCGATCGCTTGATAGCTCGGGCATCTCGCCCACGGTTCTGTAGATTTATATCATCCTGATGAATAAAAACGATCGATAGGTCGATCAATCCTGACGGCAAACCTCTGGATATGTTCTCCGACAGGAACCTAACACAAGCTCCCTGTTATCCTCATCGGTAATTTTAGCTAAATTGCCAACCCCAAACCGGCGCTATGGCTTGTACTGGCTCAGCTTGATGTACTGTATTAAATATCAGGAATTTCAACCTGAAGTCGTTTTCGCTTGCCCTTTCAATCAGTTGGGTTGGGGTAGCGATCGCTTGTCTACCTGATAGATGACCGTCGATGGATGTGCCATGAGCAGCGTGATTTCAATCGGTGATTCTGAGTTTGAAACCGAAGTCCTGAAAGCAACACAGCCGGTGTTAGTGTACTTTTGGGCGTCTTGGTGCGGGCCTTGCCGACTGATGACGCCAATTATGAACTCGGCAGCGCAAACCTACGGCGATCGCCTCAAGGTTGTCAAAATGGAAGTAGATCCAAACCCCATTGCTGTAGCACAGTACAAGGTGGAGGGCGTTCCCGCACTAAGACTGTTTAAAAACGGTGAAGTAGTTGGATCAATTGAAGGTATCGATAGCAAGCAAAAAGTAACCAGCTTGCTCGAAACTAACTTGTGAATCGGTAATGGGTAATGGGTAATTGGGAAACAGCAGATTGCAGATTTCAGATTGAAAAGTTAAATTTGAAATTTTTTCCACCAATTACCCATGACCAATTACCAATTACCAATTACCCATTATGCAATTCGCCAAACGTTTAGAATCCCTGCAAGCCAATGTTTTCGCCGATATGGATCGGGCTAAGTCTTTGGCAATGGCTGCGGGTAAAGATATCATCGATCTTTCGTTGGGGTCTTCCGATTTGCCAGCGGCGGCGCACGTGATTGATGCGATCGCTCGCTCCCTACAAGATACATCTACCCACGGCTATTTACTATTTCACGCCACCGCAGCGTTTCGCCAAGCCGCAGCAACCTGGTATACTCAAAAATTCGGCATCAATGTCGATCCTGACACCGAAGTGCTGCCTTTAATCGGTTCCCAAGAAGGCACGGCGCACTTACCTTTAGCAATACTCAATCCCGGAGATTTCGCTTTATTGCTCGATCCGGGTTATCCTTCCCATGCGGGTGGCGTCTATCTCGCCAGCGGTCAAATTTACCCGATGCCCCTGACGGCAGAAAATAATTTCTTGCCCGTACTCGAAGATATCCCAGCGCCAGTATTATCCCAGGCGCGGATGATGGTACTGAGCTATCCTCACAATCCTACCACTGCGATCGCTCCTCTATCTTTTTTCCAGCAAGCCGTCGCTTTCTGTCAGCAACATAACTTAGTCTTAGTCCACGATTTCCCCTACGTCGATTTAGTCTTTTCCTCAGAAGCAAGCAACGAACGGGAAAGCTATTTGACCTCACAGAAAAATTACCAATTACCAATTACCAATTACCAATCCATTGCCCCTTCAATTCTGCAAGCAGATCCCGATAAAAGCGTTTCGATCGAATTCTTCACCCTCTCCAAATCCTACAATATGGGAGGTTTCCGCATCGGGTACGCCATCGGCAACGCCAAGCTGATTCGCGCTTTGCGGCAAGTCAAAGCAGCGGTGGATTTTAACCAGTATCGCGGAATTTTAAACGGCGCGATCGCAGCCCTCACCAAATCTCAAATCGGCGTCCAACACACCGTCTCTACCTTCAAACAGCGCCGAGATGCTTTTATTGGCGCTTTACACCGCATCGGCTGGCAAGTGCCAACACCCGCAGCTACTATGTATGTTTGGGCGCAACTCCCCCCACCTTGGCAGCAAAATTCCGTAGATTTTTGCACTCGCTTAGTCGAAACTACAGGCGTCGCTGCTTCCCCCGGTGCAGGATTCGGTAAATCTGGGGAAGGATATGTACGATTTGCCTTAGTCCACGACCCGGATATTTTGGCAACAGCCGTTGAGAGAATCTCAGTATTTTTGCAGTCAAATTAATACAAATTAGACTGCCAATAAATCAGCTTCCACTTACACAAGCTCTCTAAAAAACCGGGTTTCACTAGCGTGATAGGCATTGAACCCGGTTTTCGCGTCAAAATTATTACTTCTTTTTCGTCGAGCAAAATTTATGCTTGTGATTCAAAACACAAGTGGGAAGCGATTTGTATCAAATACTTCAGTACGGTTTTATTACAACCTAGAAATATCACGAAATAAAATCTACGTCAGTCAGGATTTAGCAGTAAAATTACGATCGGTGCAAGTAAAAATTTAAATCAGTAGGAATATCGTTAACAAAAGTAAATTGGTTGGATATGTTTAGATAAAGCATACAAAAATTCACGCTAGCTTTACCCAATTGAACCTAACAGTAATTTAAATTGGAAACAGCTTGTGAGAAGGTGGCAAGATTAAAACAGAACCTGAAGATTTAGGGAGATATCAAATGACAGCAAGTATAAAAAATTTTTTGATGGGTGCAACGGTGGCGGCTTCAATGAGCGCGATCGCATCTTCCCCAGCAATTGCTACAACCCTCAAACCGAGCAACGTTCAGTTCAGTACACACAACGGTCTACCCCAAATTGAAACCTATCTGTTCGGCAATCCTCCCGCCGTTGAAACGGTTAACGGGATTCAAAGACAAGTGCTGAACGATGTTTCTAGGAATGATGTTGGCAAAGCCATCCAAGCCTTGACGGATAATTCGTCGGCAACTAACGTTGAGCTTTGGTATCGTAGCGAAACTCCTCAAAGGGTTGGCTTTACCGCTAATCTAGGAACGAATACGCTCAAAGTAGAAAGCGTCACCAGGGCTGATTGGGCGGATGGCGTATTAGCGACAGCATGGCTGAACGGCTTCCGCAATAACTACAGCAGCCTGATGGCAAGCATCGCCACGGCGGGCGGTTCTAATATGCTGAACGATTTTAATACTAACTTTGATACCCTGGTTGGGCATCTGCGTACCAACGGTTTCGATGTGGCTGGAGATCCTAATATAGGGGATGTTACCTACAACGACCAAACGGGTCAATTGAAAGTTGACCTAGTTGGACACTTGGATGTAGCTGGGAGATATGTAGATACCCGTCCCCAAATTGAAATCAGACAGGGTACCAACAGAATAATGGTAAATAACCCAAATCTTGGTATCGGGCGATCGCCCGACTTCAACCGTAACGCAACGGGAAATGTATTTTTAGATAACGCACTGTTCGCTTTGTCGCAGAAAGCATTTCAAACGAATCAACGCTTACAATTCAGCGAAATAGCCAAAGTGACATTTAACGACGATGTGAACTATGCCTTCGCCTTTGCAGCAACAGATTCGGGTGCGATCGCTGGTAACCGCAACCGAATCAACGATAGCACCTCCCACACCGGCATCTACACCTGGACAAAGAATTACCCAACAAATCCGCCAACGTCCGTACCCGAACCTTCTACAATCTTGGGTCTAGTGGCTGTCGGCGGTTTATTTGCTGCTGGGCGCAAGGCTAACCAAAAAGCTTAACCTCTGTCGTTGAGGACTACAATCTAGGGGCCAAAAGGCCCCTTTTTTGTTAGGTTATATCATGTCCGGTTATATCGGCATCGCACGGGGGGGCGGGTTTAAAGAGATGTCTCGTGGTTCCACTTAATGGGCAGGTATTACCCGCCCCTACACGCATCAAAAACTATATACAACCAAAGTTAGCGGACATGATATTATTCTTCAGTTAGTTCTTTGGCTGCTGTTGGTTCTTGATCTTGTGAGCTTTCCTCATTAGTTTGAGCGACAACGATCGCGCCTTCCAACGCTTCGCAAATTAACTGTCTTTGTTCCGCATCGTAACCCCAGCGGTCTAAAAAAGCTTGGTAGGTACCTGCACCCGTTACAGCACTTTCCAATAATTTTCGACAGCGATCGTATACTGGATCGAGATCGAGGAGTTTGATCAAAGCAACAGAGCGATCGCGCACTTGTTGTGAACTTTGCGCCATCGCTTGATCGGAGTTGCGGCTGTGGGTAAGCGTCATCGCCGCAGACATGGCGACATTTTTCGCCAATAGTTCCGCAACAATATCTGGACTAGAACGTAACGCCTGCACCAATTCCTCTGAGGGATGGTTGGCTAAACTGCTATTTGATGTTAAGTAGGTGACAAAAAATCCCCTAGCACCGTTTTCGCTTTGAACTAAAGCAGCGATCGCATCTTGTATCTGTTCGGGGGATAATTGATTGGCTTCCACCTGTTCCAGCAAAGATTCCGTGGCGGCGATCGCTTCTTCAAACGTAATCATAGAGCCAATTTCAGTCATATTACCTACCATTTACGATGGTTTTTCCACTGTCGCGAGATTGATGAAGACCCCGAACAACAAGCAGTTGCGGCACCTGCGATCGCGATAGCGATGGGTCGCATTATCGCGGCGTCCTCATGGTAGCACCTTTGTTTTCCAGGATAAATCAACCCATCTCGATATGACTTCCCGCCATATTAGTTAAAATACTTAACTCGACCAATGACTGCGGACGCAATAAGATCCGCTATAGTTCCTCAAACTCTTTCAGCAGTATGCACAATACAGTTCGTGCCTCATCCGCAAGCATTACCGACAGCATACCATTGGTAATAGTCAACCGCCTCAATCCGGCTGGTTTATGGGCGATCTGTTAATTCTTAAGCAGTGCGATTCTAAAGATGTCCCAATACTTACAATGGTCGTGAAAAATTTAGCAACCAGACATACTCAAGCATTTAATCTGCTTAGATCCATGCGAATTTTGCTGCTTGAAGACAACGATATCAATCGCCAGTTGCTGAGCGAATATCTGATTTATTTGGGCTACCAAGTCTTGGCTTTAGCAGATGGCTGCAACTTATTTCAAGCTATGTCCGACTTCCAACCTCAACTGATTTTGCTAGACTTGAAATTACCCGGTATTGATGGTTATACCATTCTCGAACAAATCCAACAAAGCTCGGACTGGCATCAAGTGCCAGTTATTGTCGTTTCAGCATTTGCTTTTAAAGCCGATCAACAGCGAGCTATTAATCTAGGGGCGCGAAGATATTTTGTCAAACCTGTAAAGCTGCCTCAGTTGAAACAGGCGATACAGGAAGAATTAAATATCGGTAGCGCGTAGTAATAATTGCGGAGAGTCCTGTCACCGTCAGCGGGTAGTGGGGAAACCCCTACCCACGCGCGATCGCTCTATAGACTCGCAACGGTCTAAACTGATAGTTAGCCGTCCCACTCCTAGTCAGAAGGCGCGGTGGCGATAATTGCTTCCATAATTTCAGACAGACTCTGCATCGACTCTCTTACATCATCCATCTTCGCTTCTATTTGTGCGATTAATAGAGTCACGCTTTGCAGTTGATTAAGCGTCTCATCTAAAGCTTCGCGATATTGCTGCTGGAGATCTTCTGAAGTCATTGATACCATCTCGGTTTGGTTACTCAAAGTCGTAATAAACCTATCGTAGTAGACGCTTGCCTCTAATTTAATCTTTAATCTTTCAGATGTCATTTTTATGTTCATAACTTAATTATTTACCCTGGATAGTTAATCAAAACTTTAAGAAGGTGAAGAGATTGTGTTAAGATAGTCTCCCAGAAGGAGGATTTGCGTAATATTACTAAACCTAAAAAAACTAAAAGCAATTGTTTTTACTGTAAAAATTACGGAATCGGAAACTAGATAAGGTTATGTCAGCAACTAAAACCCTGCCGTTGGTAAAAGATCCAGAACGACTCTCAAGCCGGTTGAAGGAAATTCCAGGCGAACCGGGTGTATATTTTATGAAAGATGAGAGCGATCGCATTCTGTACATCGGCAAATCGAAAAAACTGCGATCGCGCGTCCGCTCTTACTTCCGGGACACCCCGAAACACAGTCACCGCATCGATATGATGGTGCGCCTGGTGGCAGATATTGAATTCATCGTCACCGATACCGAAGCGGAAGCATTGGCACTAGAAGCTAACTTAGTCAAGCAACACCAGCCGTATTTTAACGTACTACTTAAGGATGATAAAAAATATCCCTACCTGTTAATTACTTGGTCAGAAGATTATCCCCGTATTTTCATCACCCGCAATCGGCGATTGGCAAAAGAAAAAGATAAGTATTACGGCCCTTATGTCGATGTTGGCTTGTTAAGAAATACTTTGCATCTAGTCAAGCGTATTTTCCCCCTCAGACAGCGACCGCAACCTTTATTTAAAGACCGACCCTGCCTCAACTACGACCTGGGGCGGTGTCCGGGAGTTTGCCAACAGTTAATCTCAAAAGAAGAATACCGCAAAATCGTGCAAAAAGTAGCGATGGTGTTCCAAGGTCGCACCCAGGAATTGATCGATATTCTGAGTGGGAATATGGAACAACTTGCAGAAGCGCTCAACTTTGAAGCAGCGGCGAGAATCCGCGACCAAATTAACGGGTTAAAATCCCTGAGTGCGGATCAAAAAGTATCCTTGCCAAAGGATACAGTATCGCAAGATGCGATCGCGCTAGCCGCAGATGACAAACATGCGTGCATCCAACTGTTCCAAATTCGCGCCGGACGCCTGGTAGGACGCTTGGGATTTATCGCTGAGTCTCCCCTATTGTCGGGAGAAAAGGGTGTAGAAGCGGGGGCGATTTTACAGCGGGTGTTGGAAGAACACTACCAAAACGCCGAAGCAGTGGAAATTCCGGCGGAAATTTTGGTACAGCACGAATTGCCGGATGGAGAGATGTTAGCCGAGTTTTTAACTTTGCGTCGGGGGCGCAAGGTTAGCATCGTGGCACCGCAGCGGCAAATTAAAGCAGAATTGATAGAAATGGTGGAACGCAATGCTGGCTACGAACTGCAAGGGATGCAGAAATTAGGCGATCGCAATCGGCAAGCAACGCAAGATTTAGCCGATATACTCGACTTACCCGACCTACCGCGCCGCATCGAAGGTTACGATATTTCTCACATCCAAGGGTCGAATGCCGTAGGATCGCAGGTGGTATTTATCGACGGCTTACCCGCAAAACAGCACTATCGCCACTATAAAATTAAGAATCCCGCCGTTACAACTGGTCATTCAGATGACTTTGCATCTTTAGCCGAAGTCATCCGCCGCCGCTTCCGTAAATATGCCGAAGACTCAAAATTGCAGCGCGTAGGTAATCCAGATTGGCCCGATCTGGTAATGATAGATGGGGGGAAAGGTCAGCTATCGGCGGTAGTGGCAGTTTTGCAAGAAATGAACTTGCTAGAAGATTTGCGCGTGGTAAGTTTAGCCAAACAGCGGGAAGAGATTTTCTTGCCGGGAGAATCTTTCCCACTCCAAACCGATGCCGAACAACCAGGAGTGCAACTACTGCGGCGTTTGCGGGATGAAGCCCACAGATTTGCCGTTAGTTTCCATAGACAACAGCGCAGCGATAAATTGAAGCGATCGCGTTTAGATGAAATTCCCGGACTCGGCTTCGGGCGGCAAAAGCAACTGTTAGAACATTTTCGCTCGATTGATTATATCCGAGAAGCGACAAGAGAACAACTAGCTCAAGCCCCTGGAATTGGCCCCCACTTAGCTCAGCAAATCTACGAATATTTTCACCCGAATGGGGGATAGGAATTTGGGATTTTAGATTTTAGATTTTGGATTGAATTTGGAGTTGGCGCGGGTTTTAGATCGCGTCCGATGATATTGGCATTCCAACACGGGGGATTTTATCAATACAATTCGCCTACCATATCAGATTTTTAGACGGTAATATCAAGTCCTTAAGCATCGGCATCGCACTCCTTGGGGCACACTTTAATGAGATATCTCGTGATTCCACTTAATTGGCAGGTATTACCCGCCCCTACAACACAATTAACTATATAAGTCCGATGCTTAGGACATGATATAAATCCTCAATCTAAAATCTAAAATCTGCAATCTGCAATTCCCATGACCTATAACCGTAAGCGATAATGCCAATGGGTGCTGCAATGGCAATTAAACTGCTAAAGTCACTTGTACTCGGTCGGCAGCGTGTAAGCTTGCTATCCTTGCAGTGGCAGGCTCTCAAACTGTCGTGAAACGCATTGGCGAATTCTTTATCAAGTAGTCGTGCTGGCTAAATTCTCCCACAAATTTCGCAATTGGCTATCCAGCTTTTGTTCCAACGGGAACTCTGGGGCGGGAGTTCGCGCCCCCATATCCTTACTGTTGGCGAGTGCAGGGGTAACGGGTATATTGTTGGGACTGCGGCAGATGGGAATGCTGCAACCGATGGAATTGTGGGCTTACGACCAACTGTTGCGAAATCGCCCACAAGAAGCAACCGATCCCCGCCTTTTAGTCGTTGAGGTGACCGAAGAAGATATTCAACGAGTGGGGCGGTTTCCCCTACCCGACGCTACCCTGGCGACTTTATTAGAAAAACTGCAACAATATCAACCCCGCGTCATCGGTTTAGATATTTATCGCGATTTGCCGATGGAACCGGGACATCAGCGTTTAAACAAAGTGTTTGCTAGTAGCTCACGCCTCGTCGCCATTTGCAAGCTTTCCGATGCTAGCGATCCGGGCGTCGCGCCGCCGTCAACGGTAAAACCCGATCAAATCAGCTTCAGCGATTTGGTATTAGACCCCGATGGACTGGTTCGCAGGGCGCTGTTGTTCGCCCAACCAGGAGAAGGAAAGTGTCCGACGCCCTTTTCTTTTAGCTTCCAGTTGACAAGGAAGTATTTGGAAAAAGAAGGAATATTTCCAGAAAACCAGAAACCAGGGGAATACCTGAAGCTGGGAAATGTAGTTTTTCGACCCATAACCCCCAATTCCGGCAGTTATCAAGGAATTGATGCGCGGGGTTATCAACTGCTGCTGAATTACCGTTCAACCCCATATGTAGCGCGGCAAGTCACCCTCAGCCAAGTCCTGGACAATCAAATTAAACCGGAATGGGTGCGCGATCGCATCGTCCTGATCGGCACCACCGCCCCCAGCGTCCGAGACACCTTCAACACCCCCTATAACGCCGTGCGACCGGGACAGCGCAAAATGCCTGGAGTCGTCGTCCACGCCCAAATAGTCAGTCAAATCCTCAGCGCCGTACTTGACAAAAGACCTTTGTTGCAGTATTGGCCTTCCTGGGGAGAAGCGCTTTGGGTGTGCGCCTGGTCGTTAGTCGGGGGATTCGTTGCTTGGAAGCTGCGCCATCCGCTGCGCCTGGGATTGGGTATTACAGCTACCTTGGGCAGCTTAATTTTAGTCTGCTACGGAATGTTAATTGGGGGGGTTTGGATACCGCTATTACCTCCAATGCTGGCGGCGATCGCTACCGGAGGGAGTGCGATCGTCACCATCGCTTACCAAATGCACCAGCAGCAAGAAAAAGTCTCCAAACTGGCGCAAGAACAAGAACTAGCTATCGAACAATTGACGACCCTGCTTAAACAAGGAACCACAACGTTAGCGACCCAGAACTGGTCAGAAGAAAAAACACAAGCAATGACAACCTCAGAGGATGGCGCTTCGTTTGGGGTCAGCACCTGGGAGCCGCCCCTCGCTACCCTGTCCCTCGATGGGCGTTATAAAATCAATCGCGTACTCGGTCAGGGCGGATTTGGTCAAACCTTTTTGGCAGAAGATACCAAGCGACCCGGACACCCCACCTGCGTGGTTAAATATTTAATGCCCGCGAGACAGGATGCTAAATTTTTGACAGTAGCGCGGCGCTTATTCGAGACAGAAGCAAAAATTTTGGAAGCTTTGGGTCAACACAGCCAAATTCCCCAACTGCTGGCTTATTTTGAAGAAAACCAACAATTTTACTTAGTTGAACAGTATATAGAGGGAGAACCGCTCAGCGAAGAACTCAAAGCCGACTCGCGCATGTCGGAAGTGCAGGTGGTGGAAATGCTGAAAGACGTGTTAAAAGCGTTAGAGTTTATACACAAGCACCACGTAATTCACCGGGATATTAAACCGAGCAACATCATCAGAAGCAAACAAGATGGGTTGTTAGTTTTGATAGACTTTGGGGCAGTCAAGCAGATGCAAGAAACCGAAGACCAAACCATCGCCATCGGGACGCGGGGATACGCGCCACCAGAGCAATTTTACGGTCGTCCGCGTCCCAACAGCGACATTTATGCCTTGGGGATGATTGGGATTCAGGCACTGACGGGAATATCGCCCCAGCAGCTAATCGAAGAACGCCACTCGGAAAAGGGCAATGTAGCTTGGCGTCATCTGGCTAACGTTGGAGATGAATTAGCCAGGATTTTGGACAAAATGGTCGAATATCATTTCAGCGATCGCTACCAATCGGCAAACGAGGTGCTAGAAGATCTTAACCGCATCGATCCGACAAGTTTGAGCTCGCGCGTCGAAGATCTCCGCAAAGTCCCCAGCGACTTCGACTCGGATGCAGACACGCTTCACATATCTGACACAGCAGAAGATGCCACGATTAAAGTAGACCCGCCAGAAGAGAGCAGGTGAAGGGGTCTGCTCTTGTGCAGAGATGCAGACGCCTACCAATCGCACTTGACCCATTAGCAATTAGCAATTAGCAATTAGCAATGACTAATGACTAATTACCAATCACCAGGCACAATAAAATAAGCATTCCTAATGGATAAAAAAGCGCGTGAGTTTGACTGCCCAGGCTAATACTACCCCCACTTCAACTGCTCGTCGTGTCGTGTTTCCCTTCACCGCAATTGTCGGTCAAGAAGAGATGAAACTGGCACTGTTGTTAAACACGATCGACCCCAAAATCGGCGGGGTGATGATTATGGGCGATCGCGGGACGGGCAAAACCACCACTATTCGCGCCCTCGCTGACTTGCTCCCAGAAATTGAAGTCGTCGCCGATGACCCCTTTAACAGCGCTCCCGACGACCCCGACTTGATGAGCGACACCGTGCGCGACCTTGTCGCACAACAAGCTGAACTTCCCGTCGTCAAGAAAAAAGTGACGATGATTGACTTGCCTTTGGGCGCTACCGAAGACCGCGTTTGCGGCACCATCGACATCGAAAAAGCTCTTTCTCTCGGCGTCAAAGCGTTTGAACCCGGATTGCTTGCCAAAGCAAATCGCGGTATCCTCTACGTTGATGAAGTCAACTTGCTCGACGACCACCTGGTAGACGTTTTGCTAGACTCTGCCGCTTCTGGATGGAACACCGTCGAACGGGAAGGCATCTCGATCCGCCACCCGGCACGTTTTGTTTTAGTCGGTTCTGGTAACCCCGAAGAAGGCGAACTGCGTCCCCAACTACTCGATCGTTTCGGGATGCACGCCGAAATTCACACGGTTAGAGAACCCGCCTTGCGCGTGCAAATTGTGGAACAGCGAGTCGAATTTGACGCCGATCCGGCAGCATTTCTGCAAAAATACCAGCAAGAACAAGAAGAATTGCAAAGGCGAGTCGTTAACGCCCAAAAGTTATTGCCCCAGGTAAAAATTGACTATGACCTGCGGGTGAAAATTTCGGAAGTTTGCTCGGAACTGAATGTAGACGGACTGCGAGGCGATATCGTAACTAACCGCGCCGCTAAAGCTTTAGCAGCGTTTGAAGGTCGCACGGAAGTAACCTTAGACGATATCCGCCGCGTCATTACCTTGTGCTTGCGTCACCGACTGCGGAAAGACCCGTTAGAATCGATCGATTCGGGTTATAAAGTAGAAAAAGCCTTCAACCGCGCCTTCGGTCTGGAAACCGCAGATACTCCAACTGCTCAGACAAATGGTACTCGGCGCTAGCTAATAGCTAATAGCTAATTGCTTTTTTACTATTAGCAATTAGCTATTAGCAATTAGCCAAAAATTTAAAATCTAAAATCTTTATGAGACGCCATTGGCAATTTTGGTCAAACGCCTTAATTAGGTCAAGCCCATCTAATCCTCCGGTTTTTATTGAAGGATTAATGTTGTTGTTGGCAATGGTTTTATTACCCCTCTGGTTCTTGGCACAAAAATGGCCTTATCTAGTGTTGTGCTGTAGCTACATTATCGGAGCCAGTATGTCAATTTTCGTGCGGGAGTCAATCTTGCCATCGTCCCAGTCCCATAGGAATCGGATAATCGTGTTGCTGGCTTCTGTAACCCTGTTGTTAGCTGTCTGTGCGTGGGGATTGGTGTAGAATTAGGCGATTGCCATCGGGGTCATAAGCATAGATTTCTCTACCGTGGGATGCAGTTATAATCTCGCCTGCTGCTGGGTATCCGATGGCGGTGAGGTGTGCGATAGTATCCTCCAAATCCTTGACTTCCAAACACAAACTCATACTGCCCCTTTTTCCTTCAAACTCTTGTCTGTGCGTTTCTCTGGGTTTAAAAATTCCCAAACGCAACCCAGGTAGGTGAAACTCAGCATAGGCATTATGAATATAATTCTGCGGGTTTTTACCTAGTAACTCACTATAAAACTTGACTAGCCTTTCCACATCGACAGAGGCTAGGGTAACGAAGGCGTCGGTGCATTGAACCATCGTGCTTGCGACTTTTTATTTCTGCTTCTAAATTTTCTCATCTATCTATGGTATGATATTTTATAAGGCTCCAAAAAGCAGTAAAAATTACCCTAAAGCGTAAGTTATGGGTAATCGGTTATAACTTGTCGTTGTTGCAGAGAGCGGTACAACTTTGCTTCCGCCTTTTAGTGTTTGTCATCTTTGACTGCCAGTAACTATCACTTATGTTCTATAAACCCTAAAAAATTTAAAATTGTTGATTTTCTGCATTATAAAACACTTTTCTAGATAGGATTTGGAAGGATAATAATCTCCACAAAATCTGCACAATTTAGTTGTAATCTGCTAAAAAGCTTTATAAAAGAGAAGGAAAAGTGCATGATGATATTACCTACATTTTCTGGAGAAATGCCCGTCGAATTTCCCAGCGGCCCAGTACCGCTAGAGTCTAATCTTTACATAGAACGTTCCCCGATTGAACAACTAATTTACCAAGAAATTAGCAAACCAGGGAGCGTGATTCGGATTAAAGCACCCAAGCAGATGGGTAAAAGCTCCTTACTGCTGCGCCTGCTTCATCAAGCCGAACAATTAAATTACCGCACCGCCTACATAGACTTTTTACAAGCCGAGAATGAAGTTTTTAGCTGTTTAGATAAGTTTTTGCGTTGGTTTTGTGCTAATGTCAGTCGGCAGTTGCAGCTACCACCAATGCTCGATGATTATTGGGATGAAGATATTGGTAGCAAAGTCAGCTGCACGATATATTTTCAAGGGTATTTGCTAGAGCAAATAAATACACCCCTAGTTTTGGCTTTCAATGAAGTCAATCGGATGTTCGAGCATCCCAACATAGCCGAAGAGTTTTTATCCTTGCTGCGATCTTGGTATGAAGAAGCAAAACAACATGAGATTCTGCAAAAACTCCGGATAGTCTTGGTTCACTCGACGGAAGTTTATATTAAATTCAATATCAATCAATCGCCTTTTAATGTAGGGCTACCCATTAAACTGCCGGAGTTTAATTTAGAGCAGGTGATTTGTTTAGCAGGGCGTTACGGACTTGATTGGACAGATGGCAATGATGCGAAGAAACTAATGGCAATGGTGGGGGGGCATCCTTATTTAGTAAAATTGGCGCTTTATCACCTGGTAAAATCGCGCCAAAATCTAGATACGCTGTTAGAAGAAGCCCCTAATATTAACGGCATTTATAGAGACCATCTGCGAGCAAATTTAGTGCTTTTGCAAAAACATCCTGAATTGGCAATGGCACTTAAACAGGTAATAGCCTCTGAAGAAGAAGCGAAAATAGACGCCATAGTGGCTTATAAATTGGAAAGTATGGGACTGGTGAAACTGGAAGGAAATACGATAACATTAGCTTGCAATTTATATCGCCAGTTTTTTGCTGCACAAAGATTTGAACCAAATGATTTGCAAAAACAAATCGAGCAGTTGCAGAAACAGATTAAAAAATTGCAGCAAGTATCGCACAAAGATCAACTTACCCAAGTTGCCAATCGCAGCTACTTTGAAATTAATCTGCAACAAGCCTGGAAAAACTTAGCCGAGCAAATCAAGCCCGTATCGTTAATTTTGTGCGAAATTGACTTTTTTAAAGTTTACAACGATCGGCAAGGGGAAGCGGCAGGAGATAACTGTTTGCGACAAGTGGCTTGGGTTATCCGCAATTATATCAGCAGTAAAGATAATTTAATTGCTCGTTATAATTGGTCAGAATTTGCGATATTTTTGCCTGGAATAGAAGATAATGATGCTTTCAAAATAGCTGAAAAGCTACGGGTAAAAGTAAAACAATTGGCAATTCCATACAATTTATCCCAAATGGGTGGTTTTCCGTCTTCCGTTATCAGTTTAAGCTTAGGAGTGGCTAGCACAATTGCTAATCTAGAAAAAAGTCCAGAGATTTTAGTACGTGCAGCAAACGAGGCGCTTTATGAAGCAAAAAGAAATGGATGCGATCGCACAGAATTTTTCTCAAGTTTAAATTCTGAAATAGCTAATAACTAATGGCTAATTGCTAATCGAAAAAATACAATTAGCAATTAGCCATTAGCTATTACCAATTATCAATTAGCAATGACCAATTATCAATACCAAGTCGGGGGAAGTCTCACAAAAGATGCTCCTACCTACGTCATCAGACAGGCGGATGGTGACCTTTATAATGCCTTAAAGAGGGGAGAATTTTGTTACGTCCTCAACTCCCGACAAATGGGGAAATCTTCTATTTTGGTACGCACTAGATATCTGCTGCAACAAGAAGGATATTTGTGCAGCACCCTAGACATGACGCGCATTGGTAGCGAAAATATTACCCCCGACCAATGGTATAAAGGCATTGTAACTGAGTTGTGGCGGGGGTTTAATCTTTTAGGAAAAGTCAATTTAAAATCTTGGTGGAGCGAGTTAGAACACCTTTCGGCTATTCAGAGATTGGGAAATTTTATCGAAGATGTATTGTTGGTCAAATTTCCCGAAAATCAAATCGTTATATTTATCGATGAAATTGATAGTATTCTCAGTTTAAATTTTTCGATTGATGATTTTTTTGCTTGGATTAGATTATGCTACAATCAGCGGACAATCAATCCTGAATACAATCGCTTGAGCTTTGCGATCTTTGGGGTGGCGACGCCAAGCGATTTAATCGCTGATAAAAAGCGAACTCCGTTTAATATTGGCAAAGCCATAGAAGTGCAGGGGTTTCAGCTGCAAGAAGCGCAACCTTTAGCTCTAGGATTAGAGGGAAAGGTCGGCAATTCTCAAGCAGTTGTTAAAGAAATTTTAGCTTGGACGAATGGACAGCCGTTTCTCACCCAAAAATTGTGTCAGTTGTCGCTGCATCTTTTAGAGAGTAAAAACAATGTAACTATTCCCCCCGGTAACGAGGAATTTTGGGTTGAGTCGGTGGTACGCAATTATATTATCGATAAGTGGGAATCTCAGGATGAACCAGAACATTTGAAGACGATACGCGATCGCATCCTGAGTAACTCACAGCGCGCAGGCAGATTGCTGGGCATTTATCAGCAAATCTTGCAATTTGATCCCCCCCTAACCCCCCCTTGGCAAGGGGGGATCGCTACCGATGACAGCCCTGAGCAAACCGAACTCATCCTATCTGGGTTAGTTGAAAAGCAACAGGGGTTAGTGAAAGTAAGAAACCGAATTTATCAAGAAGTATTCAACCTCGAATGGGTAGAAAAACAATTAAGTTCCCTGCGCCCTTATTCTCAAACTTTTGATGCTTGGATTGCTTCAAGACAAACAGATTTTTCGCGATTGTTGCGCGGGCAAGCTTTAAAAGATGCTCAAAAATGGGCGATTGGCAAGAGTTTGAGCGATTTGGACTATCAGTTTTTGGCTTATAGCGAAGAAAGCGATCGCCATGAAACCCAACTCGAACTAGAAGCACAACGACTGAAGGAAGTTGAGCGCCGACTTGCTTTGGAAAAACAAGCTGCTCAACGGCAAAAGATATTCAATGTGGCACTTTCTTTGGCATTAGCGATCGCCTCTGCATTAGGCATCACCACTTCCTGGCAATATCGCCAAGCGCGTGCCAGCGAACAGCAAGCCAAGATTAACGAAATTCGGGCGCTGGTATCTTCTTCAGGCGGGTTATTTGCCGCAAATAATCGGTTAGATGCGTTAATAGAAGCACTGCGAGCCAGAAAAAAACTGCTGTCATTAACTGAAGTAGATCCCGATACTCAAAGCAAGGTGGAATTAGCCCTCCAGCAAGCAATTTTGGGTGCGGATGAATACAATCGCCTCTCAAAACCTGCCGCTGGAAACAGTGGCGTTACTTTTAGCCCGGATGGCGAGACGATTGTGGCGGCGGGGAAGGAAAATACCCTCAACCTGTGGGCAAAAGACGGTAGGTTGCTCTTAATGCTCAAAGGGCATAAAGCTCAATTGTCAGGGCTAGCCATCAGCCAGGACGGTCAAATCGTTGTTTCTAGTAGTGGCGATCGCACCGTCAGAGTGTGGAATAAAAACGGCACCTTACTCCACACTTTACAGGGCCATCAGGCAGCCGTATCAGGCGTTGCGATTAGCCCCAATCGTGAATTTATCGCTTCTACCAGTGAAGATGGAACGGTGCGGCTGTGGGGTAAAAATGGCACCCTGCTGAAAACGTTAAGTGCAGGTACAGTTATTAATTCCCAAGTTGCGTTTACCCCAGACAGTCAGAAAATCGTTGCCGGTAGTGCCAAAGGAATGCTGAATATTTGGCAGGTTAACGGTCAAAAGCTAGCCAGCGTCAAGGCGCACGAAATCGTGGCAATTGGCGTTGCCGTTAGTCCCGTCGGAGATACCATTGCTACTGCCTCCATCGATGGCACGATTAAACTTTGGCAATTGTCTGGAAACGTCCCCCGACTGCTGACAACCCTCACCGGACATAGCGGTATGGTTATGGCAGTTGCCTTCAGTCCTGACGGTACGCAGTTGGCATCGGTATCGGAGGATAAGACAGTCAAACTTTGGCAGCGAGATGGCACGAGTTGGGATCGGGTAGAACTCCTACGCACTTTTGCCGGACACAGCGCGATCGTTATGAGTATAAACTTCAGTCCGGATGGCAAAACCCTTGCTTCCCTGGGTACGGACAACAAAGTGAAACTCTGGAAACCAAATAACTCCCTACTTAAACCTCTCAACGGGCATAAAGGAGTGGTTTTTGGACTCGCGTTTAGTCCGATCCCCCTAACCCCCCTTGGTAAGGGGGGCTATGGGGGGATCTTAGCTACCTCTGGTGCCGATCGCACTGTTAAACTCTGGCAGATTGGCGATGAAGGTAAGTTTTTATCTCCACGCACTCTCAAGCATGATGGTGCTGTCATGGGAGTTGCTTTCAGCCCGGATGGTAAGCAGTTAGCTACTGCCAATACGAATGGCACGATCGAACTTTGGGCAGAGGATAAATTGCTGGCAATCCTCAAAGGACACGCAGGTGCAGCCAGAAAAGTTAAGTTTAGTCCGGATGGCAAGCTACTAGCCTCCGGGAGTGCCGACGGTACTGTAGGACTGTGGAATCTGGAGGGGAAAACCCCCGTTCTGCTATCCAGATTCCGAGGGCATGAAGCCGGACTCTGGGTGGTCAGTTTCAGCCCCGACGGTCAGGTTATTGCTTCCTCTAGTGGCGACGGCACAGTCAAACTCTGGAACCAGAACGGTAAGTTACTGACAACTTTAAAAGGACATCAAACGATAGTTAGGTCGGTAGTGTTTAGTCCCGACGGTCAAATGCTAGCCAGCGCCAGCGATGACAAAACGGTGAAACTCTGGCGAACTGATGGGAGGGTAGGCACGGAGGCACTGCCCCTACAAACCCTTGTCGGTCATGGCGATGGTGTCAGATCGGTGGCGTTTAGTCCCGACGGACAACTGCTGGCTTCCGGCAGCGCCGATGGCGCAATCAAACTCTGGCAACTAGAAACGGGCAAAATGCCTGTCTTGCTGACAACCCTCAAAGCCCATACTGGGGGCATTTGGGAGGTGGCTTTCAGTCCCGATGGCAAGTTCCTCGCCTCTGCTGGCGAGGACGGTAAGGTAATTTTATGGAACCTGCAACGGGTGAAATCTGTTGACCGCGTTATCGCCTATGGTTGCGATCGCGTCCGCGATTATTTACGCACAAATGGCGAATTGGAGGAAAGCGATCGCTCTCTCTGCGACTATATTCCTAAACCCTGATTAGCAGTCATTTGTCAATCTCTCTAAAGATACAACCGATCGAGGTGAAGCGATCGCTCTGTTTGACACAACATACCCACGCAAAACTGATACTGAATCGCAAGTTCTACTGTGCATTTGAGCCAGCTTAATGTAAATAATTGTTACATTTTTAGCTTATATTGGCGCACAAAGTAAAAATTTTTTAAGAGTTTTTTTTCAGAGATTCTTTCAATGATTCATATTAATATTTAAGATAAGCGAATCTCTACACGTAAAGGTAGAGTCAAGACTGACCGGGGTGCGATGAAAAGTATTGCTCAATACATTTTGCATTGAGAGCAAGGAAGGGCAGTCAATGAGTGCTTAGGGTAGCTTGGTGCAAAATCGCAAAAAAGTAGAAATCCTCTGCTGTAAGACAGACATAGGGAATGTTGACCATAGCGATAATAAAAGACGGAGGGTTTAAGGAAAAGTGCTACTATGACGACAACCCTATCGATGCCCAGTTTCCTAGAAACTTACCTGGGTAAAGAAGCGGAAGATCTACTGACGTACAAAGCAAAAGTACCTAAAGATTTATTGCACCTGCCCGGACCAGACTGGGTGGCGAGGATATTTGCACAAAGCGATCGCAATCCGCAAGTACTCCGCAGTTTGCAATCTTTGTATTCTAGCGGCAGACTCGCCAATACCGGATATATTTCCATACTGCCAGTAGACCAAGGCATCGAACATTCTGCCGGTGCTTCTTTTGCACCCAATCCGATTTATTTCGACCCGGAAAACATCGTTAAACTGGCACTAGAAGCTGGATGCAACGCCGTTGCGACAACTTTGGGCGTTTTAGGCATGGTTTCGCGCAAATATGCCCACAAAATCCCCTTCATTGTCAAAATTAACCACAACGAACTGCTCACCTATCCAAATCAATACGATCAAATAATGTTCGCTTCCATCGAGCAAGCTTGGAATTTGGGAGCAGTAGCCGTGGGTGCTACAATTTACTTCGGTTCGCCTGAATCAACCAGGCAAATTCAAGAAGTGAGCAAAGCTTTTGCCCTAGCCCACGAATATGGCATGGCAACAATCCTGTGGTGCTATCTGCGAAATAATGTTTTCAAGCAAGATAAAGACTATCACATCGCCGCAGATTTAACCGGACAAGCCAATCATTTGGGCGTCACGATCGAAGCCGATATTATCAAACAGAAATTGCCAGAAAATAACAATGGCTACGGGGCAGTTTCTCAAGCCACGGGCAAGAAATACGGCATGACTCACGAGCGAGTTTATAGCGATTTAACCACCGACCATCCGATTGATTTAACCCGCTATCAAGTGTTGAATTGCTATTGCGGACGTGCCGGGTTAATTAACTCTGGTGGGGCATCGGGTAAAAGCGACTTTGCCGAAGCGATTCGCACCGCAGTAATTAACAAACGCGCGGGTGGCATGGGATTAATTTCCGGGCGGAAAACCTTCCAACGTCCGATGGAAGAAGGCGTGAAATTATTCCACGCGATTCAGGATGTTTATTTGTCCGATCAAGTAACCATTGCGTGACCTCTCTGCCCCAATCCCGTTGATGGTAGGGGCACGGCATCAATAGGCTTTTCCCTTAACTCGAAGGCTTTCTGGCGCCGTGCCCCTACAAACAATTTTTATCTTTGCGATCGCTAATTAAATTAATTCCCAGTCAACCCCAAGATCGCAAAGATACTAACTCAAGTTGCTAGTTATCTCTAACCTGGAGCTAATGGCTAATGGCTAATGGCTAGTGTGAGGAAAAATGTATTAGCAACGCCTAAGTTTATAACTAGCAACTTGCTTTACTAGCACCCCGGATCGAGATTCAAAGGGTTGGGGAAGGTGCTGTATCGTGGATCTTGGGCGATTCACTGCTAGGAGACGCTTCGCGCACCCACAAGGCGCTTTGGCAGAGAGGATAACCCCCCACTCGCGCACCTTCCGGGCACGGCGCAATTAACGTTAT